>NZ_NEGM01000004.1:0-276273 GCF_002135275.1 Acinetobacter sp. ANC 4973 | reverse complement strand
TTTTCCGACAAACCCAAGTTTAAATCTAATCTTAAAATCTCATTCGAAATCTTAACAATCCAACCAACTCATTGATTTACCAGAGGTTTTATTTAACATCACCGCCGATGGATACGCATTATAGGGGAAAAAATTTCCCATGCAACCCCTTTTTTTAACTTTCTTTATCGGATGAGTGTTTATTCTACAAAAAAGCTTTTTTTTGATTACTTAATGTCCGTTTTTATCACTATTTTTATACTCTTTTTTTAGTTAAACTCATTCTTACTATATATCCCAGCTTAAAACCCCTTCAAAATGCCTTCACTAAAACAAAAAATTATCCTATTTTTACTAGCATTGTCATACATCAGCCCAAGCTATGCCGCTCCTCATCAAAATAACGGTATTGCTGCAACAACTTTTTCAATTCTAAGTTATTCAAAATTAAGTACCCCATCCAATATTTGCATCATTAGCAATGAAGCACTTGCCACTCAATTTAAAATCCACAACCAACAAAACAATCTGCAATATCAAATTTACTCAATCAACACCAATGAGTTGGCAAGCACCTCTTGCCAAGCAATCATCTTTTCCTCACTCACAGCCCAAGAAGAACAACATCTTCTCAATACAGCTGTGCGCTATCCCGCACTATCCATTAGTACAAATAATCTTAATTGCGAGATAGGAAGTGCTTTTTGCCTTTATAAAAAAAATAAGTATTTAAGCTTTAAAATCAATTTAGAAAGTCTAAGTCAATCTAAAGTTCATATTGATCCGCGCGTTTTACTTTTAGCAAAGCCAAGTGAGCAGCAATAATGAAAAAAATAAACAGCATTACCTCGCTACAGCAGCTATTTAAACGCTCACAACTCACCATCTTTATCCTTACTTTTACAAGTTGCACCATAATTTTTGCGGTAATTTCCACTTATACTATGGAGACTTACGCCAATCGTAACTTACATATCTTGTCGGAAGCTCTTGGTGAACGTATTCAACCCGCGGTTGTTTTTAAAGACCAAATTACAATTACACAAATCCTTGCAGAATATTCAGAACAATATCCCATTCGCTCGATTCAAGTTTTAGACAATCAAAATAACGCACTTGCACAGATCAAACATACTGAAAACCCAACCTTCTCAAGTCAGGTCATTTTAGATCACCTTTTCTTCAATCAACCCGCAACCATCAACATACAACATGACCAAGAAAATTATGGCAAATTAATTGTTTATGGTAATTCATCCGCTTTAGTGAGTTTCTTTTACAAACTACTATTGGGTTTAGCATTAGGCTTTCTCATGATGCTTGCTGTTCTTTTCTGGTCTGTCAGCACCCTCTATCAACACCTGATGAAGTCACTACAGCCAATTGTCGAAACAGCACAGATGATTAGTGAAGAAAAAAACTATCAATTACGCTTAGCAGACTCAGATATACAAGAATTTCAAGAGCTTAATATTGCTTTCAATGAGTTGTTAGAAAAAATTCATACGTCAAGCCAACAGTTACAAACCGAAAATATTAAACTCAGCCATCAAGCACATCACGACGAACTCACCCAACTTCCCAACCGACATTATTTTTATCAAACTTTATTCAATTTATTCGACTCTAAACACCGAGAACATATTGCTTTATTTTTTATTGATAACAATAACTTTAAAGACATTAATGACCAATATGGCCATTTAGCGGGTGATGCAGTACTGCAAGAAATGGCAAAGCGATTAAAATCCAACTTACGGCAAAATGATTTTATTACTCGCCTTGGTGGAGATGAATTTGCGATTATTGTCCACAATATTCAACAACCTCAACAATTAGCCAGCATTTGTGAACATTTGCTAAGTTGCAGTAAAGCACCGCTTATTTTCGAAAAATCTGAAATTCATTTCAGCTTCAGTATTGGGATTGCTTTTGCAAAAAATGCAACATCTCCAGAAGAACTCATTACTCAAGCCGACAGTGCAATGTATCGCGCAAAAACGTTACCGCACCACTGGTTTATCTCCCCTAACCTAAATAACACATAGGCCCAAGCAGATGCATGTCAAAATAATCAAGACAACTTTCACTATTTTATTCTGTACTTTTTTAACAGCATGTATGAATCTCGGTCAGCTCAACTACAAACAAGTACATATGTTAAAAAAAGAGGGATTCTCACTAACAAATGAAGGCTGGACACTCGCACTCCCCGAAAAACTCTTGTTTGGTTTTGACAGCACAGAAATTCAAGAATCACACAAAGCATCACTCAACCGACTATCTTCACAATTGCAAAAATATGATTTAGATAAATTAAAAATCATTGGGCATACTGATGATATTGGTAATGAAAGTTATAACCAAACACTCTCAGAAAAACGCGCGCAAAATGTTGCTGATGTTTTTATTCAAGCTGGCTATAAGCAACAAAATATTCAAACTTTTGGACGTGGCCCAAGCCAACCTTTAGTGCAAAACAATTCCAATGAAAATCGAGCAATCAACCGTCGTGTGAATATCATTATTATTCCGTAATTATTTTTTTATACAAAAACCCTCCCATTCAAGAGGGTTTTATTTTTTCACATTAAACTCTACAAATTTTAGGCATAAAAAAACCGCATTTAAGCGGATTATTTATATCATCTTTTTAAAGATGGTCGGAGCAGTAGGATTCGAACCTACGACCCCCTGGTCCCAAACCAGGTGCGCTACCAAGCTGCGCCATGCTCCGAATTGGGGTGAATGATGGGGCTCGAACCCACGACAACCGGAATCACAATCCGGGGCTCTACCAACTGAGCTACATCCACCGTTACAACATTTTAGATTCTAAAATATCAAGCTACCAAATGGTGCGCCTGACAGGATTCGAACCTGTGACCATCCGCTTAGAAGGCGGATGCTCTATCCTACTGAGCTACAGGCGCATGACCTATGATACCAAAATATCATTAAACCTTCGCCTTGAAGAATTGGTCGGAGCAGTAGGATTCGAACCTACGACCCCCTGGTCCCAAACCAGGTGCGCTACCAAGCTGCGCCATGCTCCGATTCATCTTAGCTTCGTACTACACATCGTGCGGTACGGTGTGCATTCTAGGCGTGACGCTTAATAACGTCAACACCTATATTCAAAAAAAATCAAAAAATCGCTTCAAATGTATATTTATCAAGCATGTTAGACATTTTATATACAAATATTAGCGTTTTAAACTCGCACTGAAGTTCAACATGCGATCTAGCGGCAATTTAGCCCGTGCTGCCAGCACTGGGTCAACGTGTATTTCTTGATCAGAGTTTTGTAAAACTGCTAAAATCCCATCCAATTCATTCATTGCCATCCAAGGACAATGTGCACAAGAGCGACAAGTTGCCCCCTCACCTGCTGTTGGTGCTTCAATCAAAATCTTATGCGGCACCGCTTGTTGCATTTTGTAGAAGATGCCACGATCCGTTGCGACGATTAAACGCTCATTTGGTAAAGTCTGTGCGGCTTTAATCAGTTGAGAAGTACTACCGACAGCATCGGCAACATCGACCACCGACTCTGGAGACTCTGGATGCACCAATACTGCTGCATCTGGATACAATGCTTTCATATTAGCAATGCCACGCGCACGGAATTCTTCATGCACAATGCAAGCACCGTCCCAAAGCAACATGTCCGCACCAGTTTTCTTTTGAATATAGCGCCCCAGATGTTGATCTGGCGCCCAAATAATCTTTTCACCCAAGCTATCTAGATGTTCAATAATTTCAACCGCACAGCTTGAAGTAACCACCCAATCCGCGCGTGCTTTAACCGCAGCAGAAGTATTGGCATAAACCACAACAGTATAATCAGGATGTGCATCACAGAATGCTGTGAACTCCTCTACAGGACAACCCAAATCTAAAGAACAGGTAGCTTCTAAAGTTGGCATAAGCACCGTTTTTTCTGGAGAAAGAATTTTTGAGGTCTCCCCCATAAATTTCACACCAGCAACCACCAAGGTTGAAGCCTCATGATCACGGCCAAAACGCGCCATTTCTAATGAGTCTGAAACACAACCACCCGACAGTTCAGCCAACTCTTGAACTTCAGGATCGCAATAGTAATGTGCAACAAGGACAGCATCGCATTTTTTGAGTTCTGCAAGAATTTGCGCAAATTTTTCCTGTTTGACCTCATCACTCAAATGAATATCTTTAGGCTCGCCTAAACGATCTAAATGCGCCTGCACAATCGATTTAGCCTCATTGGCAATTAAATTGGTCGCATCATTCATAAAAACGTCTTCTCTATCCTTAGTGCCTGTTCACTTACAAGCAATACACTCAATTCACTGATCAAAATGGCATCATGCTTTTTTGATCAAGCATTAAAAACTTTACATTACAAAAAAGCCTCACAACGGAGACCTTTCATTCAACCAGACTTAAGAACGGTAATCCGCATTGATCTTGACATAGTCATAAGAAAGATCACAAGTATAGACCGTATCTTTTGCCTGTCCTCGCCCTAAATCGACACGAATGGTCATTTCAGCTTGAGACATAACACGTGCACCAGCTTCTTCCGTATAGTCCGCTGCTGCACCACCATCTTTACAGATTTGTACATCATCCAACCAAACTTGGATTTTTTCAACGTCTAAATTTTTAACACCCGCGTAACCAATCGCTGCAAGGATACGTCCCCAGTTAGGATCGGATGCAAAGAAAGCCGTTTTAACCAAGGGTGAATGCGCAATGCTATAAGCAATATCACAACATTCTTGCGTATCTGCTCCACCTTCCACGGCAACAGTCATAAATTTAGTCGCACCTTCCCCATCACGTACAATCAGTTGTGCTAGACGCTTCATCACGCGGGTGAGAACATCAAGAACCACCGTATAACGAGCATCAGCTACTGATGTAATTTCTGTGCCGCCCGCTTGACCTGTAGCAACAAAAATACAGGAGTCATTGGTTGAGGTGTCACCATCAATCGTAATACGATTAAATGAAACATTCACCGTGGTTTTTAATAGTTGTTGTACCAATTCACGACTAATCGGGACATCGGTTGCTACATAACCCAACATGGTCGCCATATTTGGACGAATCATGCCTGCGCCTTTAGAAATACCAGTCATGGTATAGAGGATACCATCCAACTCAAATTGTTCAGATGTACCTTTAGGCAAAGTATCTGTCGTCATAATGCCCGTTGCGGCATCGAACCAAGCATCATCTTTCAGTGTATTGAGTGCAGGTTGTAAACCCGTCAATAAACGCGCTAAAGGAAGCTGCTCACCAATCACACCTGTTGAAAAAGGCAGAATTTCGGTTGCAGATACACCTGCAAGCTCAGCCAATTTTGCACAGGTTGCTTCAGCATTCGCCATCCCAATTTTGCCTGTACCCGCATTGGCATTGCCCGTGTTAATCACTAAATAACGTGGATTACCAAGCTGAAGATGTGCTTTACATACATGGACTGGCGCGGCACAAAATGCATTTTGAGTAAATACACCCGCAACATTTGAACCTTCTGCAAATTCAAAAATGACAAGGTCACGTCGGTTCTGATAGCGTACATAAGCTTCAGCTGAACCAATTTTTACACCTTTAACCACATGCATTTGTGGCATTGTTACGTCGCCCACCGCCATTTTTAAACTTCCAAATAAGTGCGTGATAAAATGACAGCTTAGTAGAAATTCAATAAAAAATCGAGCAGAACACTTTGTTTGATTTATTTTTTATTGAATTGCACTTTCAAAGCATAAAAAAACCAGTCCGAAGACTGGTCTAAAAAAGAAACTGCACTTAGTTTGAAGCTAATTGTGCAGATTCTGACAATAATGCCTGTTTCGCTTTTTCTTGACTCGCTGTGGATAATGCTGGATTAGAAGCCACAATACGATTTACATTTGCTGCATTAGCAGCAGTTACTGCTGTAGTCTTTAAGATAACTGGACGTTGATTCGGATTCGCAAAAGTATAACGAATCCCTGTACGCGGGCTCATTACTGTGATGTTGTCATCTTTAACCACTGCTTGAGCGGTGGTTGCCCCACGAGCAGCTTGCACTTTATCCACAGTGGTGGTTTGAGCCGTATTTGCAAAAGTCAAAGTAGGAAGCGCTAAAGCTGCAATCATCAATGTTTGTAATACTTTTTTCATTGTCTTTCCGCTTTTCAGAGTTAGATATGCAACTAAATACCATTTAATTTCGCTCTCTGCAAACATATTCACATATTGAAAAACTAAATTGCATATCCAAATTGAATTAAAAAAGCCACTTTATTATTGTCGCTTAATCCAGCAGAGCAATCATTAAAGTGGCTGTGTAATCAAGGTAAAATTAAATTTTACCGTGACATTGCTTGTATTTTAGACCTGAACCACATGGGCAAGCGGCATTACGGCTTGAAGGTGGAATGATATTGTGTTCATCAACAGCGCTGAATTGGAAAGTGTTGTCTTCTGACAATGTGATATCACCTGTCAAACCATCCACTTCGGCATGGGAAAGACTCAATTTCATTGCTTCAGCTTGTGCCTGTTTCTGTGCTTCCATTTCAGCGAGTTCTTCAGCTGTAGGCACATGCACACGTGAAAGATCGGTAATCACATCAGATTTAATCACAGCCAGCATGTTCACGAACAAGTTAAATGCTTCTTTTTTATACTCTTGTTCTGGGTTCTTTTGTGCGTAACCACGCAAATGAATCCCTTGACGCAAGTAATCCATGGCTGCCAAATGGTCTTTCCAATGACGATCCAAAGCACTGAGCATAAAGTGGCGTTCGAGCATGGCCGCAGATTCAGCACCCATTTGTTCACGGCGATTACGATAGCGAGTCACAATTTCATCAGAAATACGTGCAACCAAGGCTTCTTCATCTAAACGACGATCTTCTTCCAACCATTGGTTCACAGGTAAATCAATACCGAGGTCATCACGTAAGGCACGTTCTAGACCTGCAATATCCCATTGATCATGAATTGATTCAGGTGGAATATAATTTTCAATTACACCTTTCATCACTTCGTGATGCATTTCTTCAATGTAATCTTGCAAAGTACTTTCAGCAAGTACGTCATCACGTTGTGAATAAATGATCTTGCGTTGTTCATTATTCACATCATCGTATTTCAACAAGTTCTTACGAATGTCAAAGTTACGTGCCTCTACTTTACGTTGCGCATTTTCAATTGAACGTGACACCATTTTATGTTCAATGGCTTCGTCTTCTTGTAAGCCCATTGCACGCATCATGCTGACAACACGATCACCCGCGAAGATACGCATCAAGTCATCTTCTAATGACAAGTAGAAACGTGAAACACCTGGGTCACCTTGACGACCTGCACGACCACGCAACTGGTTATCAATACGACGTGATTCGTGACGTTCTGAACCAATAATATGTAAACCGCCAGAACTGAGCACCATCTCATGGTGTTGTTCCCATTCGGCTTTTAAGCGTGCTTCATCTTCAACCGTATAATTTTCAATTTTGGCCAGTTTGGCTTTCCAGTTACCACCGAGCAAAATATCAGTACCACGACCCGCCATATTGGTGGCAATGGTCACCGCATTGGGTGAACCTGCTTGCGCAATAATATCGGCTTCACGCTCATGTTGTTTCGCATTCAATACTTCGTGAATAATGCCTGCTTCTTTTAATTTATCAGACAAAATTTCCGAGGCTTCAATGGTCGCTGTACCAATCAAGATTGGCGCAACACCCGCTTCATGAATATTTTGAATTTCTTGAATGATGGCATCGTATTTACCATTACGATTTAAATAAATTAAATCGTTCATATCATTACGGATCATTGGTCGATGTGTTGGAATTAATACCACATCTAAACCATAAATTTCTTTCATTTCCGCAGCTTCAGTATCGGCTGTACCCGTCATACCAGAAAGCTTTTTATAAAGACGGAAATAGTTCTGGAACGTCGTGGTTGCCAATGTCTGGTTTTCAGGTTGAATTTCTAAACCTTCTTTGGCCTCAACTGCTTGGTGCAAACCTTCTGACCAACGGCGACCCGGCATAGTACGACCAGTGTTCTCGTCGACAATAATCACTTCACCATCATGAATGATGTATTGAACATTGCGTTGGTATAGATAGTGCGCACGAATTGCCGCAGTCACATGATGAACCAAGTTTAAGTTTGCAGCAGAATAAAGACTTTCTCCTTCTGCCAACAAACCCATACCAATCAGTTCATCTTCCACTGTTTCAAAACCAACTTCAGTCATTTCAACTGAACGTTGTTTTTCATCAATCCAGAAGTGTCCACCATCGGCAACTTTTTCTTCTTTCTGTGCACGAAGTTTAGGTGGAATACTATTAATTGCAGCATACAATTGTGAAGAGTCATCACTTTGACCCGAGATAATCAAGGGTGTACGTGCTTCATCAATTAAGATCGAGTCGACCTCATCGATAATGGCATAGCTAAGACCACGCTGTTTTTTCTCAGCCAGTGAGAACACCATGTTGTCACGAAGGTAGTCAAAGCCAAATTCGTTATTGGTACCATAGGTAATATCAGCACGATAGGCTTCAGCTTTTTCTGTCGGATTCTGCATCGAGTAAATAATACCAATGCTTAAGCCTAAGAATTCAAATAATGGGCGGTTTAGCTCGGCATCACGTTGTGCCAAATAGTCATTCACCGTAATGACATGTACGCCTTGACTGCTAATCGCATTCAGATAACACGCTAAAGTTCCCATCAGGGTTTTACCTTCACCGGTACGCATTTCTGCAACTTTACCTTCGTGAAGAGTAATACCACCAATCAACTGTACATCGTAGTGGCGCATCCCCATGATTCGCTTTGCCGCTTCACGACAAACAGCAAATGCTTCTGGCAATAATTTATCCAGACTTTCGCCTTTGTTATATCGTTGTTTGAATTCTTCAGTTTTAGCAGATAAGTCTGCATCGCTTAGTGCAGATATCGTCGGCTCGAGCGCATTAATCTTATCTACGATTTTACGCATGCGTTTGAGTTCGCGCTCATTTTTGGTACCGAAGATGCCTCCGATCAGACTTGCCAACATGAATAGACTCTCTAAATCTTGCTTGTCAAATGAATAAATTTTTTCTCAGTCGTTATTATGGTGCTAGAAATTTGAAGTACAAGGGCTTTAGACAAAACCAATAAAAAAATTCTGCGCACTCGTTCTAGCACGTGACAGCCAAGGGAAATCAATGTAACAAATTTTAAACAACCAATATAGTCATAGAATTCGTCATTTATACAGTTTTTACAAATCAAATCCAGCTGCTATATTCCATATATGCATAAAGAAATATAAAAATGCTATTTTCCTTGGCAAAAGAAATGCGCCATATTCGATCTCAGCAAAGTTCATAACAAATAATTTGAGGCGATAAAAATGACATTACGTTTAGGCGATACTGCACCGAATTTTGAGCAAGACTCGAGTGAAGGCTTGATTAATTTTTATGAGTATTTGGGTGATCATTGGGGGATTTTATTTTCCCATCCCGCTGATTATACCCCTGTATGTACCACTGAACTTGGATTTACTGCAAAACTGAAAGATGAATTTAGCAAACGCGGAGTGAAAGCCATCGCCCTGTCTGTCGATGATGTTGAATCGCATCACGGTTGGATTAACGACATTAATGAAACTCAAAGTACCACGGTAAATTTCCCCATTCTTGCCGATCAAGACCGTAAAGTTTCAACCCTATACGATTTCATTCACCCAAATGCCAGTGAAACGCTTACTGTACGTTCTTTAGTGATTATTGATCCAAATAAAAAAGTTCGTTTAATCATTACCTATCCAGCATCAACAGGACGTAATTTCCATGAAATTTTACGTGTCGTAGACTCGCTACAACTGACAGATCAGCATAAAGTTGCCACACCTGCCAATTGGCAACACGGTGATGATGTGGTGATTGTGCCTTCACTGAAGGATGAAGATGAAATCAAACAACGCTTCCCTAAAGGCTATACAGCGGTTAAACCATATTTGCGTTTAACCCCACAACCTGAGTGAGGATCAGCAAGGCACTGTCTTGCCCGAACGCAAGACGAGAAGCTATGCTTCGAGTTAAAAAATAAGACACTGTCTTATTTTGTCGCAAGACAAGCGAAGTACGGAGTAAAGAAAATAAAGCCAACATCACATGCAACACATACAGGATTTACATGACGAGCCAAATCCTGATTGTTCTACAGCCTGTCTAATGACTAATGCCAGTCAGTTAAGAAATTGACTGGCTTTTTATTTTTTAAATTCATAATGTTATTCGACACGCGGAAACGTCATCCGCAACTGTTCGAGGCAAAACTATTTTAAAAAAGTAAGGTTTCTGCGATTTATTAATCAATAAAAGGTATTTGGCGAGTTTTGCGGATGACAAATGCCTTTGATTACTTTGGGCTTATCCAAAGTAATAGATGAGCTCCAAGTATTTGATTTAAAAATATAAGACTCCGTCATGAACAACTAAAAACTAAGGACTTTATTTCTAAAACCCTTAACTGATTGGCATTACATATCTAATGAGCTTTTTTATGTAGGATACGATTAGTCTGGTTGAGGTGCCAGCATACGATAAATGAGTGCACCAATCATCGCACCAAAAATAGGGGCTACCCAGAATAACCAAAGTTGACTTAAAGCCGCTGTGTCTGCAAAGAATGCCACACCAGTACTTCGCGCTGGATTAACAGAGGTATTGGTGACAGGAATACTGATTAAGTGAATCAGCGTTAAAGCCAGACCAATCGCGATAGGTGCAAACCCTGCTGGTGCACGTTTATCTGTTGAACCTAAAATAATAATCAGGAAAAAAGCAGTTAAGACCACTTCAATAATTAAAGCTGAAGTCATTGAATATTTTCCTGGCGATAAGTCACCAAATCCATTGCTGGCAAAACCACCTGTACCGGTAAATCCAGCTTGACCTTGTACAATAAGATATAAAACCAGTGCTGCTAAAGTTGCGCCAATCAACTGGGAAATAATATAGGGAATGAGGTCTTTGGCATCGAAACGCCCTCCGAACCATAAGCCAACACTAACAGCAGGATTGAAGTGCCCACCTGAAATATGACCTAAAGCGTAAGCACCTGTAAGGACGGTTAAACCAAAGGCAAGTGCCACACCTGTAAAGCCAATACCGAGTTCGGGGAATGCTGCTGCAAGAATGGCACTGCCACATCCACCAAAGACTAACCAAAATGTTCCAATTAATTCAGCAAGATATTTATGCATTTTATGCTCCAGATTTTGTTATATATTTTTGAATAATTCGATGCAATATTTTATATTTATCGAAAAATTGAGTCTTTATTCATCACAACATGATGAATAAACATGACACGAGCATGACCATCATGCGATATTTTTAATCTTGTTGTTTGCGCCATTGTTGAGGGGTCGAACCTGTCCACTGTTTAAAAGCACGTTGAAAAGCACTTTGTTCCGAGTAACTGAGCAATAACGCGATTTCTTGTAGACCTAAATGTGGATCTTTTAAATATTGTTCTGCCAATAGATGCCGAACTTCTTGCATACGTTGTTGATAGGTTGTGCCTTGTTGCTGTAAATGGCGCTGGAGTTGTCGTACCGACATATTTAACTGGTTGGCGATAGGTTGAATCTGATACAGGTTTTTTTGTAAGCCCATTAAAATGGCCTGCTGAATACGCTGATCGAGCTGTGTGCAATGAGGCAGTTTTTCTAATAAGGCTTGTGCTTGCTGCATCAGCAACTGCTGTAAGGTTTGATCTCCTTGACGAAAAGGTTTTGCCAGCTCTTGAATGGGTAAAATAATTTGAGCGATGGCTTGGGAGAAGCGGACTTTGCAACCAAAATATTGCTCATATAAAGCAACATTCTTCGGAGCTGGATGGGTGAAATGAACTTCATGGATATGAACCGTTTCAAATTCCATAAAAAGGCGAAGAAATTGCAGCATTAATGCAATCGCAATTTCATTGGTCACTTGAGTGGTAAGGTTGAAGGGAATTTCCCCCCAATTAATGGCTAAATAGTTTCCCTGTATATTGACCTGCAAAGGGCTACCATCGTAAAGCAGACGATGAAAGTCATGATAACGATACAAAGCCTCACCTAAGGTATTACAAGACAGTGCAATATAAGCAATGATCCCCAGATGTTTCGGTTGTACATATTCAGCAATACTTAAACCCAGTGCAGGGACTTGAACATGCTGTTCTATGTCTGTCAGTAAGTCGCGCCAAAGACTATAGTCAAAGCGTTCTAAATTTTGAACTTGTTGCAGTTTTTCAGAAATAGCTAAGCCTTGAGCTTGGCTATAAGCATAAAGTAAATGTCCAAGTCCACCGTAAACCGAGCCTGTGTAATCCTTAAATTGCTGCATTTTAATCTTTTTGTTGTCGTAATTTGTCAATGAAGTTTTATTTCACAGTCAATATTTAGCACATTTCCTTCAGTATATTCAATAAGAAAGAGGAGAAAATAAAATGTGGAAAGGTTTCTTGGTTGGGCTCGTGGTGGCCAATGGCTTTGAATGGGTTGCGCATAAGTATATTTTGCATGGTACGCATCGTAGTGGAAAACCACGTTATAGCCCAGTACCAGACAGTATGAAGTCACATTGGGAACACCATCGTGAAGTGCGTAAACAAGACTTTCATGATGATGGTTATGTGCAAGGTATTTCAAATTGGCGAACTAAAAATGAAATTGTTTCTTTAGCCGTGGTGGCTGGTGTGAGCAGTGTATTGTTTTATCCAGTATCGAAGGGGATGGCTGCGGCTGCGGTCTATAGTGCATGTAATTATTATTATATTCATCGTCGTGCCCATTTAGAGCCAGATTGGGCAATGAAAAAAATCCCGTGGCACTATGACCATCATATGAATTCGAATCAGGATGCCAATTGGTGTGTGACCAAACCGTGGTTTGATTATATTTTGGGTACACGGGTCATTTCTTCAGAAAATTTACAAGAACAAAATCCGTTGGGTATTGCACTTCCGCAACCGATTGCAAAAGGACTCAATTTTGTAGCAGAACGTTATTTCCCAGCTAAATGGGTAGAAAAAGTGGCTAAATTGGAGCTTAAGGTAGAGGTATAAAAATAAGTTTTCTTAAATTTTGCGTTTAATGGTGTTGATTCTATCCATTGATATTTAGTGAATTCTTCAGTCCATTTGGGTGTTGTTGTCGCGATTTGTCAATATTTTTGGCATGAATGGTCAATATTGTGTTGATTTTTTGATCTATATTTGCAGCACTGCAAAGTTGTAATGTCCTTGAGTTGGTTAGGGTATATATGCTTTATGGTATGGTTTAGAGATTGCAAGAAACCACGCGCTGTCGTTTTTTGAGTTTATAGGGAGTCTTAAAGGCTCCTTTTTTTTTATCGTAAAATTTTGATCATGCTTAAAATAAAAAGGAGTGTTGTTAAAACACTCCTTTTAGATCAGTAAAACAGTAAAAGCTTAAAGACGCATTTCAATGCCTTGAGCTGCAAGATATTGTTTTGCTTCAGGAATGGTGTGTTGACCAAAGTGGAAAATAGAGGCAGCTAAAACGGCATCTGCACCACCTTGTAAAATACCATCAGCCAAATGCTGTAAACATCCGACACCACCTGATGCAATAGTTGGAATGGTGACACGATCATTGATTTGACGCATCAATTTAAGATCATAACCCGCTTTGGTGCCATCAGCATCCATCGAGGTAATCAGCAGTTCGCCTGCGCCAAAGTCAGCCATTTTTACAGCCCATTCAATGGCATCAATTCCCGTTGCTTTACGACCGCCATGGGTGAAAATTTCCCATTTATTCTCGCCCGTTTTTTTCGCATCAATGGCCACCACAATACATTGCGCGCCAAAGCGTTGAGATGCTTCTTGAACAAATTCTGGGTTAAACACCGCAGCGGAATTAATGCTGACTTTATCTGCGCCAGCATTTAACAATAAGCGAATATCTTCGACTTTACGAACACCACCACCCACGGTTAACGGCACGAATACGCTTTCAGCCATACGTTCAACAGTACGGTAAGTGGTGTCACGACCACCCGATGTTGCGGTAATGTCTAAGAAGGTAATTTCATCTGCACCTTGTTCATTATAACGGCGCGCAACTTCAACTGGGTCACCTGCATCACGAATATCAAGGAATTGAACGCCTTTCACTACTCGACCATTATCTACGTCAAGGCAAGGAATAATACGTTTAGCAAGCATAATTTTTTCCAAAAATAACAGTCGATTATGAAACTTCGCCACGAAGGTGCTACACCTTGGTAGTGGGAGCGGGTATTCTAGCAAAATTATGTAAGTTTTTTTGCAGGTTTTCTATGTCGGTTTATACCACTTTGACTTTACAGGAAGTTCAGACTTTTGCAGCACCTTATGGATTAGAGGTCGTTGATCTGATTCCCATTCAAGGCGGTATTCAAAATACAAACTATTTTTTGGTTGCTAAAAATGCCATGCAGTATGTACTGACTGTATTTGAAGAAATGGATGAGCAAGGTGCAGCAGAGTTGGTTCCTGTACTTGAGCATTTAGCTCAACATGGTTTGGCAGTACCCGTACCTTTAAATTATGCGGGTAAAGCGATTCATAGCCTGAAAGACAAGCCTGCGCAAATTGCGCCACGCATGATGGGTGAACACCCGATGCCGTCAACTTTAGAACAGGCAGAAGCCATTGCCATTGCACAGGCAAAAATACATGTCGCTTTACAAGACTTTCCACTTGAACGGGCAGAGTATCGCAACCATGATTATTGGTTACAAGTCGCTAAAGAATTAAAACCGACTTTAAATCCTGCGGATGCTATTTTATTGAGTGAAGTCCTTGGTTTGTATGATGCACTGACTGCGGTCTATCCAAATCGTCCGACAGGTTTTATTCATTCCGACTTATTTCGGGATAATACTTTATTTAATGGTAATCAACTCAACGGGATTCTAGATTTCTACGAACTCAATAAAGATGAGTTTCTGTTTGATATTGCCATTACTTTAAATGACTTCTGTACCGAATATCCTGAAGTTCATTTAAATGAAGTCAAAGCGCAGGCTTTTTTAGCAGCTTATGAAACGGTGCGTCCATTAACCGATGATGAAAAAGCATGCTTGGAAATTTATTTGGCAATCGCTGCTGCACGTTTCTGGCTTATGCGTTTACAAGTCGCACAAAAAAATACACAACAGGGACGAACTGGGGGTGATATTTTGCAGAAAAACCCACAAGAGATGCGTAATATGCTTATAGAACGACTAAAGTTTGTTACGGCTTAAATAGGGAAGTGAACATGCGTGATCAGGGTCGCTTAGTCGAATGGTTTGATGAAAAAGGCTATGGCTTTATTCAACCGAATGAGGCGACGAAAGATCGCGTATTTTTACATATTAAAGATTTTGCGCGTCAAGGGCCACGACCTATCGTGGGCTGTGCACTGGAATACAAAGTCTTATTGGATGGACAGGGACGTTTCCGTGCGCAACAAGTAACCTACCTTAAAGCCTCACAAATGCAGGAAAAAGTCACTAAACTGAAAAAAGCAAATGGACAGCAACAACAAAAATTAAAAGCGATGCAAATCGCGTGTATTGCTTATATCTTGGCACTGGCCGTTTTTAGCATCGCTGGATTACTTAATGGAATGGTATTGTTGTTTATTAGTATTATCAACGCCATGACTTATTGGATGTATGCACAAGATAAAGAAGCAGCGCTACAGGGCAATCGCCGTGTACCTGAACAGACTTTACATATTTTATCTTTTCTTGGCGGCTGGCCTACAGCGTGGTTGGCACAAGAAAAATTGCGACATAAAACAGAAAAACAACCGTTTAGAAAGATTTATTTTTGTACCATAGCTTTAAACATTCTTTTGATTCTATGGCTCATTTCTCCTTTAAATGTCCTAAAGTTTTAAAAGAGAATGACGACTTTAAAAGGTATAACAATGAATTATTCTATTGATAAAGATGCTAATCGTACGCTGACTTTAGTGCTCTATATCCTTTATATTATTGCTATTTTTTCTGGTGGATTGTTGGCGGTAGTGGCATTGATTATTAATTATGTCAAACGCAATGATGTCCGTGGTTCTATTTTTGCAAGTCACTTTACTTGGCAAATTCGCACCTTTTGGTGGTATTTATTTTGGAATATTATTGCTTTTATTCCCTTCTTTTTCTTGTTTTTTACTGGTGAAAATGCCGATCTTTTCGCAGGTGTTGCCCTTATTGCAACCACCTTCTGTATTCTAGTGGTTGGGATTTCTTGGATTTGGATTGTCTATCGTGCCATTCGCGGTATGATTCGATTAAATGATAATCAAGCGATGTATCAGTAGTTTGATTTGAATGTTTAAACAAAAAAGAGTTCTATTGGAACTCTTTTTTGTTCCGTATTTTCTTCAAAAATTTAGGCTTCCATTCACTTAAAATCACTCCGATCACCACCAATAATCCACCCAATAAAGCCATGGCAGGCAAACGTTCTCCTGCAATTCGTCCAAAGAGTGCTGCCCAAACGGGTTCCCCTGCATAAATAATTGCGGCTTGAGAGGGCGCAACAGAACGCTGAGCCCAGTTCATGGTCAATTGAATTAGTGCGCTGGCTAAGCCTAATCCAACTGTGACTGCAACCAAAGTCCAAGAAAATGAAGGTAAATGCTGTTCACCCACCAAAGGCATGGATGCAAAAGCCAGTAAGGATGCTATGGCCAGTTGAATGACCGTAACACGTTGAATATTCACCTTTCCTGCAAAATAACTGATCAGGATAATTTCCAGTGCAATGGCAATTGAACCTAACAGCGTCAAAATTTGCCCAAAATTAAGTGAAATTTGCTGTAGACCATTACCAGTGAGAAAGACTAAACCGATAAAGGCAAACGATACCCCCATCCATGTCATCACATGAGGACGTTTACGGAAAATCAACCACAGTAAAATGGGGACTAAGGGCACATACAGCGCAGTTAAAAAAGCCGATTCACTGCTACTGATACTTTGTAAGCCAATGGTTTGGCTGCCGTAACCCAGCATAATGGTGAACCCAATTAAGCTGCCTGCATACAGGTCTTGTTTGCTGAAGCTTTTTAAATGAGATCGGGACAGTAATCCGATCATAATCGTTGCTGCTAAAAAACGACAGCCGACAAAAAACATTGGAGAACTATAATTGAGTGCATATTGTACGGCTAAAAATGTCCCTCCCCAAATGAGGGTGATCAGGATTAAAGCCACTTGAGGTGCTTTGTTATGTTGGGCGAGTGCAGTGTTCATTTGAATGTTTGTGCAATATATTGCACGTATCTTGCTTCATTTTTATCTTTTGTGCAATATAGTGCGCATTGGTTTTGAGTAAAAAAATATGAGTCAACCCAGCCAAGTCTTACAACATGTCAGTCATAATGTACGCTATTTTCGAGATTTGAAGCACTTAAGCCAGCAACAGTTGGCTGATTTAGCTGGGGTGAGTCGACGTATGATTGCTGGCATTGAATCGGGTCAGGATAATATTAGTCTCGCCAAACTGAGTTTAATTGCGAGTGGGCTAGGGGTCGATTTTGCCACATTAGTCAGTCCCCTGAGTCAGCAGGATCACGCCGTGATTAATGAATTGGCATGGCAAGGCAAAAGCAAAGAAAGTTTTGCTAAGCTGATGACATCTATACCAGCAAAACAAGTCGTTGAGCTTTGGGTGTGGTCGCTGGAACCCAAAGAGCAGTATCAAGCAGAACCTGATCCACAAGGCTGGCATGAAATGCTGTATGTCATTGAAGGGCAGCTCACACTGGATGTGGCGGGTACGTCAAAGGTTTTGCAAGCAGGAGATTCACTGGTGTATTCCAGCGCAGTAAAATACTGTTATCAGAACCTAAGTGATCAAACAGTGAAATTTATTCGTAATGTGGTGTACTAAATTTGAAGCATCAAAAAGAGGTCCGAAGACCTCTTTTTAGCATCTGTAAACTTAGAGAGCTTCGTTATCCCATAAGGATTGCGCTTCACGAAGATTCAATGTGCCTTCGTAAATGGCACGGCCTGTAATAGCACCTAAAATACCTGGTTGACCTTTTAAGTTGCGGACATCATCTAGGTTGGTGACGCCACCAGATGCAATCACAGGTAAGCCTGAGTAGGTTGCCAAATTGACCGTTTGCTCAATGTTCACGCCTTGCATCATGCCATCACGTGCGATGTCAGTATAAACAATGCTCGATACCCCAGCATCGGCAAAACGTTTTGCCAAATCAGTGGCTTTAACGTCAGTCACATTGGCCCAGCCATCTGTTGCAACCATACCATTCATGGCATCGATACCGACAATGATGTGACCTGCAAATTTCTTACATGCTTCTTCAACAAATGCAGGGTCTTGAACGGCTTTAGTACCAATAATCACAAAAGATACACCGGCATCTAAATAGTGTTCGATGGTTTCAAGTGAGCGAATGCCACCACCAATCTGGATAGGGAGTTCAGGCTGTGCGCGTGCAATTGCTTCAACCACAGGTTTATGAATTGGCGTACCTGCGAAAGCACCGTTTAAATCGACCAAATGTAAGCGACGCGCGCCTTCATTGACCCAATGCTGTGCCGTTGCAACGGGATCATCAGAAAATACGGTATCGTCTTCCATACGACCTTGTTTTAAACGGACACATTTGCCATCTTTCAGGTCAATTGCTGGAATGATCAGCATGCTTGCGCTCCTAGCCAAATCTTATAAAGAATGTATTATCTGCAATCTTAGCAAAATATTGCCAATTTTCTAAGCATCAGTTTCAGCTTTTATTGTGTTCCGCTGCATGCTTAATTTTAATAAATGACTGGGAATGCTTTTGGGCAATAGATCCAAACGTAATAATTCTTCAAAAACCAGTACAGGCGCATAAGCATCGGCAGCTGCATATTCAATTTGATGTGGGGTCAGTATTTTTCGTGCCCAGTTGGACGTACTTATTTTTTTACTTTTGGGGAAGTTGACTTGAAATAAAAGCGCCATAGCATTTTTAAGCCCCATTGGGTTGCTAAAGCCAAATGCTGAAAAACATTTAGATAATTCAATTACATTATGCAGTTCAATGCCTTTTTTACGGAATAAGTGAGCATCGTTTTTTAAACCAAAGCCGACTTTCATTTGATTTTTATTTTCAAAAATCGCTTTTAGGAACTCAAGTATTGAAGGATTAATTTGGAATAAATAGGCTTGATCACGACTTGCCAATTGAATGAGATGGGGGCCAGTTGAAACTTCACCTTTGTTAAAGGTCGGTTTAGATTCGGTGTCAAAACCGAAGAGGGTACAAGTTTTGAGTTCTTGTTCAATGGCATGACATTGTTGCAGCGAGTGAATCACCTGAATTTGTTGTAATGGAAGATTTTGAAATACAGGTAATTGTTGAATTTGTTCTTTGCTGGGTAAAACTTGATGAAGGCTGAAATTATTCATTAGCAATAAAACTTAAGTTTTTTTGAAGACTAACGTGTTTTAAGCGTAATGGCAAAAATAAAGCCTACACAAGTGCAGACTTTAGAGCTGTGTTTGATGTATCGCTTTACTCAGCTTTTTGCTGTATTTCGATTTGCCCTTGATGAGCACGCTGCACATAGTCTTGATAAGCGGGTATCGCAATGGCGGCTAAAATGCCGATAGGGAAAATTAACACATAAATCCAACCCAAAACTTTTTCCCATGTTCGCGTTACTCTTGGCAAACCAAACTGGTTTGCATACGCATCGCCTTTGGCAAAAGTTAAATATAGCGCCATACCAATATTCACTAAAGGCACTAGCATCAGTAAAGACAGCCAGCCGCTGTGATTGCGGTCATGTAGGCGGCGAACAGCGAAAATAAAACTAAAGTAAATGAGGGCAATATACAGTATGCCTAAAATAATCATGGCAAAGACAGGCATGTCTTGATTCGTGTCTGGAGCAGAACTAGGGAGCGCTATGGCAACGATAATGCCTAGAAGCATCATGACAAGCAATAATAGGCCATTCCATCCAAGGTAAGAAAAGCGACTAAAGCGCCCAGCAGCATTCAGCACAGAGTCATTTACAGTATTATTCATTATTATGTTCCAGTTTTTTAGTTGGTATTTTAACAAGCAGTCAAATAATAATCGGTTTTTAACCAAGATTAAACAGCAGATAGTGCATCAATAAAAAAAGCCCGCATCATGCGGGCTTTTTTGCGAGAATAAAATTAAATAGCCCATTCCACGAAGTTTTTCAATAATTGTAAACCTGCGGTATGACTTTTTTCTGGATGGAATTGAGTCGCGAACAAGTTTTCTTGATGAATTGCGGTACAGAATTCTAGACCGTAATCACAGGTTGCAGCCACAAGATCGGCATTTTTCGGTTCAACATAGAAACTATGTACGAAGTAGAAACGTGCATCTTGCTCAATGTCTTTCCACATGGGATGGCTTGGGTCTGCCTGATGCACTTGGTTCCAGCCCATATGGGGTACTTTTAAACCGGCCACATCGGGAAAACGTTTGACGCTACCTTCAAAAATACCCAGTGCATCTGCACCGCCATTTTCCTCAGAGTGTTGCATTAACGCTTGCATACCAACACAAATCGCCAGCACAGGTTTGTTGAATACAGCATTGCGTACCACGTCATCAATACCTGCTTCATGCATGCCTTGCATACAGTCACGCATTGCACCGACCCCGGGAAAGACAATTTTATCCGCTTGGGCAATCAGTTTGGGATCATTGGTCACATCTACAGTTGCACCAACATGTTCTAAGGCTTTGGCGGCAGAGTGTAAATTTCCCATGCCATAATCAAGAAGGGCAATACGGGTCATTACAAGCTTCCTTTGGTTGAAGCAACCGTGTTTTCTGCACGTGGGTCAATTTCACAGGCCATACGCAGTGCGCGTGCAAAGGCTTTAAATACACATTCAATTTGGTGATGACTATTTTTACCTTTCAAGTTGTCAATGTGTAATGTCATCAGCGCATGATTCACAAAGCCTTGAAAAAATTCAGAGAATAGATCAACATCAAAGGTGCCAATACGTGCGCGAGTGAATGGAATATCCATCCATAAGCCGGGACGACCAGATAAATCGACCACGACACGACTTAAAGCTTCATCCAGTGGTGCATAAAAATGACCATAACGACGTAAGCCTTTTTTGTCACCCAAGGCTTGTGCAAATGCTTGACCAAGCGTGATACCACAGTCTTCTACGGTATGATGATCGTCGATATCTAAATCACCATCACAGTGAATGTCGATATCGAATAAGCCGTGTCGCTTGATTTGATCAATCATATGGTCTAAAAATGGAATACCTGTATTGAGGGTGCCTTGACCCGTACCATCAAGATTCACACGAACTCGAATTTTGGTTTCGTTCGTGTTTCTTACCACTTCACTGATACGCTGCGTCATAGACACGTTCCTCAAAAACGTCAAAAATGATGATGTAAAATGTTTTTTCGCGGTGACGAAATCACCGCATATTAGATTGCTCAGGAGGGTTAATCAATGCCTATTACCGTACATGCTTATACTTCACTAGAAAATGACGAAGTGCGCAGCCAGCTTGAGCGACTGTATGACACCAGCCCAGAATTTAGTGATGGGCAGGATGCCATTGAACAACTAGAGCAAAACTTGGCTCAGTATACCTTAGTTTACACAGCAGAATTTAATACTAAAGTGATTGGGGCAATTTGGTGCACTGGACAAGGGGAAAGTAAGACCTTGGAAAATATCGTGGTTCATCCTGCTAACCGTGGGCGTGGTGTTGCGGAAAGGCTGGTGAGTGAAGTTTGTCGTATGGAAGAAGCCAAAGGCGTTAAAGTCTTTGAACCTGGGTGTGGCGCAATTCATCGTTGCTTAGCCAATTTAGAAAAAATTTAAGCTGGATTGAATGATAAAAAAGCAGCCATTGAGCTGTTTTTTTATGGGTTAAAAAGTGTCAAAGGTTAAATGACAGAGTGAGTATTAAATAAAAAATAATCAAATCAGGATGAATTTGCTGTAAAAATAAACGGTTGTTTTAAAAAGCACAAAAGTAACTTGACTGAAAAACACTTAAACTGTTTAATACGCGACATTGGCGTGATAGCTCAGTCGGTAGAGCAACGGATTGAAAATCCGTGTGTCCCCAGTTCGAACCTGGGTCTCGCCACCATATTTAAAATCTATTTAAAGATTTCAATCCCTGATCCCATCAGGGATTTTTTTTGGGTAAAAAATATTCAATCAAATAAAAATGTGATGAATTATATTGACTAATGTCCTGAGATACGGCTTAATACACGGCATTGGCGTGATAGCTCAGTCGGTAGAGCAACGGATTGAAAATCCGTGTGTCCCCAGTTCGAACCTGGGTCTCGCCACCATATTCAAAAAACCCTCAAACAATGTTTGAGGGTTTTTTTATGCTTAAAATTGTTAGACAAGTTGCATGACAGTGGGTTATTTTTCTGAGTATAGTCATTTTATAAAAATTGATTTGAACATTAAAACAATGAAAGATCTCTTTTCTCAGCATAGTCTGCTTTATAAACAAGCCCGTCCAAATTATTCCATACAGATTTTAAAAGAAATTTTACAGCATGTGCCTGAAAATAGCTTTGCATGGGATTGTGGCGCGGGTTCTGGACAATTCACCCAACTATTAGCACCGTATTTCGATCATGTGGTGGCAACCGATATCAGCGATGCCCAGTTACAACATGCGCCTTATTTCGACAATGTCAGCTATCAAGTGCAAGCGGCAGAGCAGACCAGTATTCCCACGCAATCTATAGATTTGGTCACGGTGGCTCAAGCTATACATTGGTTTGACTTTGAGGCATTTTATCTTGAAGTGAAACGCGTGCTTAAACCGCAAGGTGTGGTGGCGGCTATTGGCTATGGCTTAATTCAGCTGCAAGATGCTGCGCTGAATCATTTGATTCAACAGTTGTATTTTGAAACCTTAAAGGGTTATTGGGACAGTGAGCGCCGTTATATTGATGAACTCTATCAAACCATCCCATTTCCTTTTCAAGAAAAGGCTGTACCAGCGCTATCTTTACACTATCAATGGACAGCGCAACAATTGCTGAGTTATTTAAATACATGGTCAGCACTAAAACATTATCAAGAGCAGCATTCTGATGATCCACTTCAATTGATTTCAACTGCCTTAAAAGCTGCACCTGAACACTTAGATGTAACATTTCCTGTACTGCTACGTGTAGGAACAGTGAAAAAATAAAGTCTTAGTGAGTTGCTTTATAGACAAGATATTCATGTCGTACAACGAATTTAACATTATGATTTTTTAAAATTTTAGTGAATTTAATGTTGTGTTTTTGATGCAGGATTTGATCTCGTTAAAGAGGAAAAATTAAAGTATTTTTTAACAAAAGTTGGAATTTGTCTAAAACCATTGATCAGAACAAAAGTCATTCATTCGATGGTTTATTATATAATTACAGGTGTTGAAGGTTGTTTATTTACTTTTATTTTTTTGAGTAGAGCTACCATGAATCTCCTAAAATATGCGTCTTTTGTGATTGTTACACTTGCTGTCAGTTTTCCTATCTCTGCGACTTTTGCCGATACGGTTGAACTGCCGATGTTAAGAACTTTAGCAGAACCTGAGTTAAGAGCTGAAACAGGGGTGATTCAATATCAGGAAGATCCTCAAGAAGTCAAAGCTTTGCAGCATAGAGTCATGAAAATACAGCTAGATACTCAAAACTTTGTGGTTGATCCAACCATTGTGACCACTTTAGAGCTTGTGCCTGAGGGGCCAATACCCGATTTAAACAGCTTGCCACTGGCATTGCAGCAACATGTTTTGGCAATTGCAAAAGGTTTGCAATCTCCTGATCCCCGAGAAGGTTTGTATATTATGCTCGCACCTTTTGGTATAGACCGTAATGCAACCAATGTACAAATTAGTCGAGAGCAATTTTCATTTGGTGTGATCAATCGTTGATGGGTGAAATGAGATTGGTCATCTGTCCCAACCAGCGGTAACTGCCCTGAATAGCACGATGCGCTGCCATCTACATAAACACGAATATTTTGATTTAAAAAAAGGATGCTAATGAATAGCATCCTTTTTTATCAATACTTTGATTTTAAGCCGAAATTACGCAGCTTTCTTTTTAAACCAAGAGAAGAATGATTTTTTCTCTTCAGTTTTTACCGCTTCAACTTTTTCTTCAGCTTGAGCAACTTGTTCAGTTACAGCTTGTTTTACTTCCTCTGTTTCAGCAGCAACAGTGTCTTTTGCTTCAGTTGCTTGTGCGACAGCAGCATCTTTTACTTCAGCAGTTTGAGTAATGCTTGCATCTTTTGCAGCAACAATTTTTTGCGCAGTCGCATCTTTCACTTCAGTCGCTTTGTTTGTAACAGCAGTCGCTGTGGTTTTGGCTTGTTTCTTTGCAACAGTTGTCGTTTGAACTGCATCTGCTTTAACTTGTGCTTGAATAGTGGCAACTTTTGCAGCTGGAGTTGCTTCTACAGGTGTAGTCGCCATCGCTGAAGTCGTAGCTGCAACGAAAACCAGTGCCATAGCAGTTTGAAGAGCATTCATGAGTCACAATCCTGAATAAATAATGTGGAATATTTGAAGTGATGTATGGTAGCGCTTATTGTTTTTAAGTTTGGACATATGCTGAATAAGTCACCTCTAATTGTGTGAATATTCCACTAAAATTACAGAGTTATAACAGGATGTTGCGCAATGGTTACATGCTATTAATTGTTTGCGATGACCTGATGTTAATTTATTCAAAGTTATACTGAGAAATCACAAGAACATAATAAGCATGGTTTTGAAAAATTTGAGACGCTAATGTTTGCTTTAGATGAAAAAATTTCTATCACTTGTGAAGGAAAGGGGAAATTCACCGTACCTTTAAAGGTCTTTAAATCATAATAAAAATCCCCGCACTTAGCGGGGTATTTCAAACGATTTGAGCATTAAACACATTTGATCATGTCTAAAATATTCTGCCCTAAATTGAGTTAATCAAAAATCTTTTCAGCCGCTTGAAAAGGTAAAGAAATAACATCAATGGCAACCGCAAATGGCAGTAAAACCAATTTTTCTAAGGGATTCATTTTTGAACTTGATTTATAGCTTTCTTGATTGTTGGTATAGATCGTCACTTGATAAGGTTTGCTTAATGCCTTGAGCGAAGCAATATTGTTCGCAACAGGGTAGACCACGCCTGCTAATTTTAAATTAAAGCAAAAGCGTTGAGCATTCATGCGTCTATCACTTGAAGTTGAACATTCCTCTGCACCATTTTCGATAAAAAATGCTAAATCCTTTTTGCTAATATCTTCTTGTAACTTGACATAAGATAAAGGCAAGATTCCTGAAAAATGACCATCATTTTTTTCAGAGAAAAATTGTAGCTCTTTGGTTATTTGGATATTGCTGGGGTCAAGTTTACTGATTAAGTTGACAAACTGTGCACCACCTTGAGTCAGAATATAGCTATTTTTTTGTCCAGCAATGACCAAACTATTTTGCGGTAAATTGGTTGTTGTTTGAGCTGGTTTGCCAAAAGCGACCACAGTATCTTCAACGAGCGTAACTTTGCTGGTTCTGGTATAGGTTTGAGTGTCTTTGGTGATGAGGGTTTTGGTTGCGCAGCCTGTGAGTATGGTTCCAATGATCCCTAAACTAATCGTTGTCTTTGCGAGTGATATAAACATCCATTTACTCCCAGTATTTTGAATATTAAATAGTAATAAATACTTATAAAAATCTTGATAGAACAATAATAAACAATCCCCACAAAAGCGAGGATGTTTACAAAAAATATTAAATATTCCAAATGTTTAAATCAGATTGAGACTGTATTTTTTCAATTTGACGGTAATTCTATAATGCTATTTATTGTTTGAGATAGCGTTCAAAAATTGTAGAAAAATCATAGTTTTCAATTTGTTTACGACGTTTAGTCAGATTTTCTTCAACTTGAAGTGTGGTTTGGCAAATAATGTCGGGTAAGTTAAGTACAACTTGTTCAGGCAGCTCACGCAGAGAAAACATATTATTCACGGCTTGTTGGGTTTGCATCAGTGTTGATGTTTGACGTTCAATTTCTTTGCATGCTTCGCCAATACTAAATAGTGCCTTATATAAATCACGGACTTTCTCAATTTGTGATTTTTCAATATCAATTGAATAAGTTGCTGTTCCAAGTTGGAACTTGAGTTCAACGTCCCGATCAATCGTACCGGCCGTTTCAAGTAACACTCGACTGATCTGATAATGTTTATATGGATAGCGATTTAAAGTCCGTTTTTTACTCACCGCACTAGTACCATCAAGATGAATAAAAGCAGTATTGGTAAAACAATATTCATCTGTTTTAGCTTTGATTAGAAAAAATATTTTTTCATTGTCTTCATGGAAAATATAGTCATCTATATCAGTCTTATCATAATCTCTCGGTTCAATAATTTTACCGATATCGCTTGTTCCCATTAAATCGGCTGCCATATTTTTAAACATTGTTAGAACCTTATTATTTGTTGAAATCGTGATAATAATTTGCTACATGTTGTTCTGTCTAGTTCATGTTTTTGAATTTAAAGCTTTTCAATAAAAGATCGAGACTTCATTTTATGCAATAAAAAAATCCCCGCCAAAGCGAGGATTTTTATCTCAAACGATTTAAGAATTAAACACGTTCGATAATGGTCGCGATACCTTGACCCAAACCGATACACATAGTCGCAAGACCAATTTGCGTATCTTGTTGTTCCATTACGTTAAGCAATGTCGTGGTGATACGTGCACCAGAACAACCCAATGGGTGACCAAGAGCAATTGCGCCACCGTTTAAGTTGATCAGGTCTTGTTTTTCATAAATGCCTAAGCCTTTCATGACAGACAAGCCTTGTGCAGCAAAAGCTTCATTCAATTCAAATGTTTGAATATCGCTAATGCTTAAGCCAGCACGTTTAAGTGCTTTTTGCGTTGCTGGAACTGGGCCATAACCCATGATCGCAGCATCACAACCTGCAACCGCCATAGAGCGAATTACAGCACGTGGCTTAAGACCTAATGCTTGAGCGCGTTCAGCAGACATCAGTAACATTGCAGAAGCACCATCAGACAAAGCTGAAGATGTTGCCGCAGTTACCGTACCGCCTTTCGGATCAAATACAGGACGTAACGATTTGAATGACTCAAGGTTAGCGTCTGGACGAATAACTTCGTCGATGTCGCATAGGATTTTGAAGCCATTTTGATCATGACCTTCAACACCCACGATTTCATTATTGAAACGACCTTCTTGTGTAGCAGCCCAAGCACGGCGGTGTGATTCAACACCAAACGCATCTTGTTCTTCACGCGAAATGCCATTCATGCGACCTAACATTTCAGCGGTTAAGCCCATCATGTTCGACGCTTTTGCATAATGTTTAGATGCTTCAGGATTCAGGTCGATGCCGTGCATCATACCAACGTGACCCATATGCTCTACACCACCGATGATGAAAACATCACCTTGATTAGTCGCAATTTGAGCCGCAGCAGTATGAATAGACTGCATAGATGAACCACAAAGACGGTTAACAGTTTGACCTGCAACAGTTTTTGGTAAGTCAGCCAATAACGCAATGTTACGACCAATGTTCATGCCTTGTTCTAAGGTTTGGTTAACACAACCCCAGATTAGGTCTTCAACTTCGTTGACATCAAACTGGTTACGAGCAACTAAAGCACGAACCAATTCAGCAGATAAGCTGTCAGCACGTACATTGCGGAACATACCGTTTTTGGTTTTACCCATTGCTGAACGTACGCCATCAACGATGACAACGTCACGTGGATTTAAAGTAGCCATTCACGTTGCTCCTTAACCGTAGAATTTTTTGTTGTTAGCAGCCATGTCACGCAACATTTGTGGCGCTTCATAAGCTTTACCTAAGTGTGCATATTTGTCGCAAAGTGCTACGTATTCAGCTACACCCGTTTGGTCGATGTAACGGCATGGACCACCACGGAATGGAGGGAAACCTACACCCATGATCATTGCCATATCCGCTTCAGAAGCAGTCGCTACAATGTTGTCTTCTAAGCAACGAACAGTTTCGTTACAGAAAGTCAGCATCATACGATCAATGATTTCTTGTGCATCAAACTCGTGTTTTTCAGTAGTCGCCATAGATGCAACAAGCTCATAAGCTGTTGGATCAACTTTTTTGGCTTTCTTGCCTTTACGATCAAGTTCGTACTTGTAGAAACCAACGTCATTCTTTTGACCAAGACGTTTGTTTTCGTACATGATTTCAATCGCGCCTTTGTAGTCAGGCTTCATGCGGTCAGGGAAACCTTCCGCCATGACTTCAGCACCATGAACACCTGTATCAATACCGACAACGTCAATAAGATAAGCAGGACCCATTGGCCAGCCGAATTTTTCCATGACTTTGTCGACTTGTTGGAAGTCAGCACCATCTTTAAGAAGAAGGTCAAATGCACCGAAGTAAGGGAACAATACACGGTTTACAAGGAAGCCTGGGCAGTCGTTGACTACGATTGGTGTTTTACCCATTTTCTGAGCAAGAACAACAGTCGTCGCAATCGCTTCATCAGACGTTTTCTCACCACGGATCACTTCAACCAAAGGCATCATGTGAACTGGGTTAAAGAAGTGCATACCGACAAAGTTTTCAGGACGTTGTAGGCTTTCTGCCAAACGTGTGATTGAAATGGTCGACGTATTTGATGCAATGATGGTGTTTTCACGCACTGATTTTTCAGTGTCCGCAAGCACAGCCGCTTTGATTTTCGGATTTTCAGTTACCGCTTCAATCACGATATCCACTTCTTTAAACTCATCTAAGCTTAAAGTTGGACGAATGCGTGCAAGGGTTTCACCCATTTTTGCAGCAGTCATTTTTTTGCGTTCAACTTGTTTGGTCAACAATTTGTTCGCTTCAGACATACCTAGTGCAAGTTGTGGATTACCAATATCTTTCATGATGATTGGTGTGCCTTTGCTTGCCGCTTGGTAAGCAATACCGCCACCCATAATACCCGCGCCCAATACCGCAGCTTGGTTGACAGGATGCGCACCTTTTTCATGTTTTTTCGAGGTTTTTTTCACAATTTGGTCATTGATGAATAAACCAATCAATGCGCCTGCTTGTGGTGTTACCGCAGCTTTAGCGAAACCTTCAGCTTCAATTTTTAAGGCTTCGTTACGTGGAAGGCTTGCACCTGCTTGTAAAGAATCCAATAATAATTTTGGTGCCGGGTATTGAGCTGGGTTTGCTTTTGCAAGCACCATACCTTTAGAAGAGTTAAACGCCATCATTTGTTCGATTGGGCTTAACTTCACAGGATCAAGTTTTTCTTGGCGTTTTGCTTTCCAGTCTACGCGACCAGCAAGCGCTTGTTTAACCAAGTCAATAGCAGCGTCTTTAAGTTTGTCAGCAGCAACAACCGCATCAACCGCACCATCTTTTAGTGCTGCAGCAGGTTTTTTAGGATTAGCCATCGCCATCCATTCAACTGCATTGTCAATACCAATGACACGGCTTAAACGAACCGTACCACCGAAACCAGGGTAGATCCCGAGTTTGATTTCAGGCAGACCGACTTGAGCGGCATCAGACATGACACGGTAGTCACAGACTAAGCACATCTCAAAACCGCCACCCAATGCCATACCATTGATTGCAGCAACTTTAGGAAGCTCTAAATCTTCAAAAGCATTGAAGATGTCGTGAACAGGCATTGCCCATTCCACAATTGCTTTTTCGCCCTGAGCAAAGTTCTCACCAAATTCAGTGATGTCTGCACCAACGATAAATGTTGATTTACCGCTTGTCACGATTAAACCTTTAACGTCGCTATTGGCTTTTACAGCCTCAATAGCGGCTTTAAAATCTTCAATGGTTGCACGGTTAAATTTGTTGACCGACTCACCTTGTAAGTCAAAGCGGAATTCTGCAATTCCGTCCGAAAGCATTTGGACGGTAATGGCATTGCCAGCGTGGATCATGCCTGATCTCCTTTATTTTGGAGGACTTCTTAAGTTGATGTTTTGAAGTATGTACGCAGTTTTCACGTACATTAAACTTCGCTAATCTTACGATAACTATATCTAAAAAGAACATAACAAGTTGTATCAAGCCGTGACGCAAGGGTCATCAATTTTTTTTCAATAATCCCATATGTTTAACAGTTCATTTTTAGATATATTTTATTGCAATGTTATAAAACTTTTGTTTCAGTTCACATTTTTTACTTTTTAAGCCTGTTATATATTGGGTGATTGAGTTTAATTTCAAGCTGTTTTTATCTTGGTTTTTAGTCAAAAAAGTCAATTGCCTTTTTGAAAGAGCATGGCGTGATGCATGTTTCGCTGTAGGATCAAGCTTGGTGTACGTGCATTTTCCAGATTACAATTTAAAGAAAAAATTTAAATCCATAAAATAAATAGGTCTTTTATGTTTCATCGACTTTGCTTTGTGTAAGATATAAGCCTAACCAAGGAAGCCCTATGCAAAAGTTTCGTTCAAAAATAGATTGGTGGATTTTAGCTTTTTTTATTGCGATGTCTGGTCTGTTGCTACAGCTAGTGTTGACCATGTATGCAAAGGGGACGCTCAGTCAAAACCTATTATTTGCGGTGGTCTATGCGTTAACGATTGTGTTGATTTGGTGGCCTGTGCTGAATACCCGATATGTGATTGATAAAGACACATTGGTCATTACCTGTTTATTTTTTAAATGGAAAATTCCGCTATCCAATATTCAAAAAGTGACAAAAACAGATTTTTCCATTTCATCGCCAGCGTTGTCTTTAGATCGTTTACGGATTGATTATTTAAAAGATGGGCAAACAAAATTTATTTTGCTTTCACCGCGAAATAAAGAGGCCTTTTGCCAAGCACTCAATATCACACTGCAATAGTTTTTGCAGCGCAATTTTTAGCGTTGAGTTGGATGTGTTGAATGGAATGAACGGTGCATTATGTGTTGATTGGCAAGTTCAATCTCAAAAAGTGCATGATAAAAAAGGTTCAGTCATGCTCTTTTAAGTGGATGCAATCCACATTGCATATTGGTTTTTATTCAGCAGGTCATTGATGGGTCAAATGTCGTGTAGCAAAATATAGATCATCATTTTGATAAAGTTAAATATTTTTATTTCCCTTCAGTAAAACTAGATTTACCGATTTAAAGCTTGAAAAAGCCTGTAAAAGCATCACATCATGTCATGTCTATTTAGATTATAGGTTTGTCGTGAACGAAAACGCACGTGACAATATTGAAAAGATTTTAGCCCATATGACGACCTTGCCCGGTGTTTATCGCATGCTCGGTAAAGATGGTGAATTGCTGTATGTCGGCAAAGCAAAAAATCTGAAAAACCGCGTGTCGAGCTACTTTGTAAAAACCATCGAGCATCCCAAAACACAGGCGTTGGTGGCCCGTATTTATGACATTGAAACGCTGATTGTTCGTTCCGAAACTGAAGCCTTATTGCTTGAACAAAATCTAATTAAGCTGCATCGACCACCGTACAATATTATGTTGCGCGATGATAAATCCTACGTTTATATTTTTATTTCCAGTGACAAGCCATATCCAAGAATTGCCAGTGGGCGGGGGAAGGGCAAACATCAGCAAGGTAAATTTTTTGGCCCGTACCCAAGTGCATACAATGCCCGTGATACCTTGTTGGTTTTACAAAAACTCTTTAACGTGCGCCAATGTGAAAACAGCTATTTTTCCCAGCGTAAACGTCCATGTTTGCAGTATCAAATTAAACGCTGTACCGCGCCGTGCGTGGGTTTGATTTCGCCTGAAGATTATCAGCAAGATGTTCAAAATTCGATACGATTTTTACAGGGTGATACTAAAGAACTCAATCAAGAGTTGATTGCCAAAATGGAAGCTGCTGCTGAAGCTTTGGAGTTTGAAAAAGCAGTATTTTACCGTGATCGTATGGCATTGCTACGTGATGTGCAGTCACAACAAGCGATTTATACAGTCAAAGGGGAAGCCGATATTCTGGCGATTGCCTATCATGCAGGGGTGACCTGTGTGCAGATTATGTATGTCCGCAATGGCAAAATGCTCGGTGGGAAAAGCTATTTCCCTGATATGTTGGGCGATGATTTAGGACAAATGTTATCGGATTTTATGGCGAACTTTTATTTTCAAGTGGCAGATGAAGTTCCCAATGAGTTGATTGTTAATACCGAATTGCCAAACAGCAAAGAATTAGAGCAAGCACTACAACAGGCATTTGATAAAAAGGTGCAGATTAAGCACAAGGTACGAGAAACCCGTGCTGAGTGGCTTGAGCTGGCAAATATGAATGTTCAGCATGCGATTAAAGGGCAACTGGCCAACCATTTTGAATTGAATGAGCGTTTTCATCAGCTTGAGCAAGTGGTGGGGCGACCGATTGATCGGATAGAATGTTTTGATATTTCACATACCATGGGCGAAGCCACCATTGCCTCTTGTGTGGTATTTGATACTGGCGGTGCGCGAAAACGTGATTATCGTCAATTTTCCATCGAAGATATTACTGGCGGTGATGACTATGCTGCCATGCGCCAAGCCCTGACGCGTCGTTATAAAAAAGCCATGTTGCCCGATTTACTTTTGATTGATGGTGGTAAAGGTCAATTGCACATGGCCATGCAAGTGATGCAAGAACTTGGATTAGATGCATTTATGGTGGGGGTATCTAAAGGTGAAGGGCGCAAACCGGGGTTGGAAACGCTGCATTTCACCGATGGCACAAAAATTCAATTAGCAGAAGACCATAAAGCACTGCATTTGATTCAACAGGTGCGTGATGAAGCCCATCGTTTTGCCATTACCAAACATCGTGCCAAACGCGATAAAAAACGCGGTGGCTCGGTTTTAGAAGCCATTCCAGGATTAGGGCCAAAACGTCGCCGTGATTTATTGACTCATTTTGGTGGCATTCAAGGCGTGCTGAAAGCTTCAGAAAAAGAGCTCATGCTGGTATCTGGACTGGGGGAAGTCATGGCGAGAACCATTTATAAAATTCTGCATGAAGCCATTTAGGGCCGATTAGCAAAAATGCTCACTGACGCATGAGTCATTGATCATTCACAACACTACAAAATCAGTGAAAGATAGCGTAAAGCAAAAACGATAAAGGACAAAGCATGTCATTGCGCCAATTATTCACAGAAATTGAACAAGATGAGTGGGTCAATATCCCGCAAGGTTGGTTACAAGGACGCACTATTTATGGTGGTTTAGTGGCAGGGATGATGATGCAAAAGGCTTTGGTGACCATCGCTGATCCAGCAAAACGCTTACTCAGTACCAGTGTCACCTTTGTTGGTCCAGTACAAGAACGTAAGGCACGACTCACGGCTGAAATTTTAAGACAAGGCAAGTCAGTCACCACCATTGAAGTGCGTTTATGGCAAGATGATGCGGTACAAAGTATTTTAATTGCCAGTTTTGGTACACAGCGTGAATCAAGCATTCAAGTAAAACAAGAGCGAACAGCGCCTATCTATCCAGAGCCACAAAGCCTCGCTAAACTTCCTCAGCAGGCCGCGATGCCACAGTGTTATCAACAATTTGATGTGTGCTGGGCAGAAGGCAATTATCCTTGTACTGCCAGTGCGAAACCTGATTTTGGTGGCTGGTTCCGTTTTAATCCAGCGCAGCATGAAAATGATCACTTGACGGTTGCAGAACTGATGACCTTACTGGATATCTGGCCACCGGGGGTATTGCCGATGTTTCAAACACTGGCACCTGCCAGTTCCCTGACATGGCATGTGACTTATGTTCATCCAGTACAGCACCAATTATACGATTGGTTTAAATATAAAGTATTTACTGACTATGCGGCAGAAGGTTATTCCACCGAATATGCACATCTGTGGGATGCGGAAAATAGATTGATTGCAATTTCTAGGCAGACAGTTACCGTGTTTGCCTAGTGACACTGTATAGCAATTCGTATAAAGTGAGTCTGAATTAACGATGAATCAATTCTCAGAATATGTGTGGTTTTTCATCGTACATAAAGGGGAACATTGGCGGTGTCTATGACTACAGGTCGAATCCTGAATATTCCAAATATCTTGACTTTGGCGCGTATAGCTTTAATACCCGTTTTTTTGTTGGTGGCTTATTGGCCACCAATAATCGGTGCTGCTGAGCAAGACAGTAACATGACTCGTCACATGATTTTAACGGCTATTTTTGTGGTTGCAGCTATAACAGATTGGTTCGACGGGTACTTGGCACGCTCACTCAATCAAACCTCTGCATTTGGTCGGTTTCTTGACCCTGTGGCAGATAAGCTTATGGTCGCAGCTGCACTGATTGTTTTGGTGCAATGGCAACCCAGTATTTCGATGGCATTTGCCGCGATTGTGATTATTTCACGTGAAATTACGGTTTCTGCTTTACGTGAATGGATGGCTGAACTGGGTGCACGTACCAGTGTTGCAGTATCGACTGTGGGTAAATATAAAACGGCTTTTCAGATGATTGCAATTTCAGTGTTCCTGTTAAATTGGCAACCGCTTGAAACTTTAGCTTATCTTTTACTCTATACCGCTGTGATTCTAACTTTGTGGTCAATGTTTATTTATTTAAAAGCCGCGTGGCCTTACCTTAAACAGCCTTAAGTTGCGCTTGAAGAATTTAGTCAAAACGCCTCTATGAAGGCGTTTTTTATTTCAATGGATTGGTTTTAAAAATCATCAAAAAAATCCGAGACAAAAAAAATTCTAGATTTTGGGGGAAATCTAGAATTGAAATCGAAAATACTTGTATTTTTATAAGATGTTTAACCATCTTCTTGGGATTGAGTATAAGGGAATGAGTTTCTAGAGTCATGTAGGTTATTGTGTTGTAATGTATCGTTTTATTTAGAAATGTAGTTTTGGTTTACAGTTATTTCTAAATGTTAAAAAATGACTGAAACATCGCCATGCTTTTCGGGTTCTAACCAGTGAACTGTTGCGCTTAAAAACGGAATTTCGTGCAAATAGAGAGCAAAAAAGCCCCATTTAAATGGAGCTTTTTATTCAAAGCGATATGAATATCGCTTTAAGTCTTAAATTGTAGACACTTTAAGAATCAAAGCCAGTGTAGCGTGCTAGTCTTACAGAAAAATAAGGCCATACCTTATTTTTCGGCAGTCCAACCTTCAGCTTTTTCCACAGACTCATCATTGCTAAAGAATTTTTCGCGTTGTTCTTCTAAAAACTTCTTCGCATCTGCTTCAAACACATTTAAACGTTTTTCATTGATTAACGTCGTTTGGTGCTTTAGCCATTCTTGCCAAGCTTGTTTAGATACAGTTTCAAAAAATTCTTGACCTTTTGCACCCGGAAAAGGTGCAAAGTCTAAGCCTTCCATTTCTGTTTGATATTTACGGCAAAAAACCTGTCGAGACATCTCTCATTCTTCCTTAAGCGTAAAGTTTTTCTAAGCGAGTATAAGCACGTGCAATCGCCGCTTCCACTTGAGCAGGTGCAGTCCCGCCAATGTGATTACGTGCATTGACAGAAGCTTCTAGCGTGAGGGCTTTTTCAAAGACATCTTCAGAAATTAAATCTGAGAATTGTTGTAATTGTTCAAGTGTAAGTTCAGATAAATCTTTAGACTCTTGAACACCCAGTGCGACCGCTTTACCGACAATTTCATGGGCATCACGAAATGCCACGCCATTCTTAACCAAATAATCGGCCAGATCGGTTGCGGTCGAGAAACCACGCAGTGCAGCTTCACGCATAATTTCAATGTTGGGTACAAGCGCAGGAATCATGTCTGCAAATGCCATTAGTGAACCACGAACAGTATCAATCGCATCAAACAAGGGTTCTTTATCTTCTTGGTTGTCTTTGTTATACGCCAAAGGCTGACCTTTCATCAGGGTTAAAAGACTCATTAAGTCGCCATAGACGCGACCTGTTTTACCTCGAATGAGTTCTGGAACATCTGGGTTTTTCTTCTGCGGCATAATGGAAGAGCCTGTGCAGAAACGGTCAGGAATATTGACAAATTTGAACTGTGCAGAAGTCCAAAGAATCATTTCTTCCGACATACGCGACAAGTGCATCATGATAAGCGATGCAGCCGCATTGAATTCAATGCCAAAGTCACGATCAGAAACCGCATCCAGCGAGTTTTCACACACGGCTTCAAAACCTAACAGTTCCGCAGTGTATTCACGTTCAATCGGATAGGTTGTGCCTGCAAGCGCAGCAGAACCTAAAGGTAAGCGATTGACACGTTTACGACAGTCAATCAAACGCTCAGAATCACGCACTAACATTTCAAACCATGCCATTAAGTGATGACCAAAAGTCACAGGCTGTGCTGTTTGTAAATGGGTGAAGCCCGGCATAATGGTTTGGGTATTTTTAGCTGCTAAGCCCAAAATTCCTTTTTGTAATTTTTCCAGTAATGTTAAAATCGCATCAATTTCGTCACGCACGTATAAACGAATATCTGTTGCGACTTGGTCGTTACGGCTACGACCGGTATGTAATTTCTTACCTGTGATCCCAATACGTTGAGTCAAACGCGACTCAATGTTCATGTGTACATCTTCTAGATCAATGCGCCATTCAAAGTTACCTGCTTCAATGTCTGCTTGAATTGCAGTTAAGCCGGTGATGATGTCGTCACGTTCTTGCTCAGTCAGTACGCCCACTTTTGCGAGCATGGTTGCATGTGCAATAGAACCTGCAATATCTTGTTTATAAAAGCGTTGGTCAAATTGTACAGATGCTGTAAATTCAGCAACAAAAGCGTCAGTAGCTTCAGAGAAACGACCGCCCCACATACCCGAAGTTTGGGTTTGTGACGGATTTGAGGAATTAGAAGATGTGGTCATGTCGGCTCAATAAGATAAAAAGCATTAGAACTAAGAACAGTATAACAAATTCAGGTTCACTTGCCGAAGGACAAGATGACCAAACTTTTGCTCATACAAAGGGAAATAAGACATATGCCTATTTTTTTACGAAAATCGGGCGTTGGCAACATTTAATCGAATTATTTATTGCCAGTAATATTTTGGCGATGATTTTAGCTTTAGCAGAAGCGCAATCATGGGGTGCTTTAAGTGTAGACCGATTGCTGCAATATATGTTGTTTATCAATTGGATTTTACTGTGTTTTGTCGCATTGATTGAACGATTTCAGCAAAAATTTCAGCATTTAAGTTTTGCACAAGCGTTATGTACTGGCTTTATTCTGTTGCAAGTTATTTTGTTGCTGACCACTGTTGCACTCAATGGCTTGATTTATTTCGGACAAAATTTTCACTTGCATCATTTAACAGCAGATATTTTATTTGATGGTGTGATGTTACATTTGGGCTATGGGGTGCTGATTGGGACATTTTGTTTTCGCTATTTGTATTTGCGCGAGCAATGGGCACGACAACAAAATAGTGAACTCAATGCACGTGTTCAAGCCATGCAAGCCCGTATCCATCCACATTTTCTGTTTAACAGTTTGAATAGTGTGATTAGTTTAATTAGCATCGACCCCGATAAAGCGGAGCAAATGTTATTGAATTTATCACGGTTATTTCGTGCAAGTTTTCAAGAGCTTAAACTGGTCAGATTAAGAGATGAGATTGAACTGTGTCAGCGTTATTTAGCCATTGAACAGATTCGATTAGGTGATCGATTGCAAGTAGAATGGAAATATGATGAGGAAGTTCTCTTTTCTCATATACAAATTCCGTTATTAACTTTACAACCTTTAGTTGAAAATAGTATTTTTCATGGAGTTGAAAAATTCTTAACAAAGAGTACGATAAGTATATTGGTCGAAATATTGCAAAATCAAGTCAATATAGTCATTACTAACCCTTACACACAGGATAAAATAACATTACGACAAGGAAATGGAATTGCAGTTGATAATGTAAAACAGCGTTTACAAGCTTATTATGGACGCGGTGTGGTCTTTCAGACCTATGCAGGGAAGGGGATATTTACCACAGTTGTGCAATATCGATATAAATAAGAAATCATAGTTAACCTATAAAAAAAATGATGTTGACTGGGAAAGGAGGAGAAATGGACATCCTAATTTGTGATGATGAACCTCTCGCAGTAGAGCGCTTATCACGTTTAGTCACTCAACTAGGGCATCAAGTCGTTGCAACAGCCACACATGGTCAGCAGGCGCTTGATCTGGCTCAATTTCACGAGCCAGATGTCGTACTTTTAGATATTCAAATGCCTGAAATGGATGGCTTGAGTTGTGCACAGTATTTGCGTCAGCTTGATTTTATGCCCGCCATTATCTTTTGTACTGCTTATGACGAACATGCTTTAGATGCATTTAAGTCACATGCAGAGGGCTACTTATTAAAACCCGTGATGCAGCAGGAATTGCAACAGGTTTTAGATCATTTAACAAAACTGACTCAAGCACAAATGAGCACGTTAAAACAAAAAGAAGATATGGACGAATTAAACATAAAACGCCATCAAATCGTGGCGAAAACCTACCGAGGTGTAGAGTTAGTACCTGTGGAAAATATTTATTATTTTTTAGCAGATCAAAAATATGTCACGGTACGGCATAAGAATGGCAATTTACTGATTGATGAAACCTTAAAAGACTTAGAAAATGAATTTGGCGATCAATTTATTCGTATTCATCGAAATGCCTTGGTTTCAGTACAGTTTTTGGATGGACTCGAAGTGATTAGTTCAGGACAGTATCAAGTTCGTTGTCGTGAACTGGAGGAGCGTTTGGCCGTGAGCAGGCGTCATTTGCCGCATTTAAGAGAGCGAATACAGAAAATGTAAAGCTGATGTTCATGATTTTGCTGACAACAAGTGCGCAAATTTACTTGCATTTTTAAGTCAGCACGTTAAGTTTAGAACAACGCATTTATTGACTGTTTCTAAAATTTATGAAAATTTTGAAGATTGCAACTCGACAAAGCCCGCTTGCATTATGGCAAGCCGAACATATTCGTGCCCGTTTAGAGGCAATGCATGCTGATCTTAAAGTTGAGTTGGTGACCTTCGTGACGCAAGGTGACAAAATCTTAGATACGCCTTTGGCCAAAATTGGTGGCAAAGGTTTATTTGTGAAAGAGTTAGAAGAAGCATTGCTTGATGGTCGTGCTGACTTAGCTGTTCATTCTATGAAAGATGTGCCTATGGCATTGCCTGAAGGATTAACGCTTGCTGTGATCTGTGAACGAGAAGATCCGTTGGATGCTTTTGTTTCAAATACATATCACAGTTTTGCTGAATTACCGCATGGGGCAAAAGTCGGTACTTCAAGTCTGCGTCGTAAATGCCAGATTTTAAAACAGCGCCCAGATCTTGAAATTGTTGACTTGCGCGGTAATGTGGGTACGCGTTTATCTAAATTAGATGCAGGTTTGTATGATGCCATTATTTTGGCCAGTGCGGGTTTAAAGCGCCTCGGTTTGGCAGATCGTATTCGTCATACCTTACAAGTTGAGATTAGTTTACCTGCCGTCGGACAAGGTGCATTGGGCTTGGAATGTCGTGCTGCGGATCAAGCGGTACTGGATCTTATTTTGCCGCTGTTACATGATGAGACCGATATTTGCGTCCGTGCAGAACGTGCTTTCAATGCGTATTTGGAAGGCGGTTGCCAAGTGCCCATTGCAGGTTATGCCGCTTTAAGTCAAGGTCAACTCCACATTGAAGGTCGTGTCGGTAGTGTTGATGGTGCAACTTTATTGAAAGTTGCACTTAAGGGCACTCCTGAGCAAGCTGAACAGTTGGGTGAAACGCTGGCTCAAAAGTTACTTGAACAAGGCGCAGGCGATTTGCTTAAAGCGTTCTATTAAGATGTTGTTTATTAATACACGTCCCCAAGATCGTGCTGAAAATTTGAGTCATGCATTACGCATGGCTCAAATTGAAGTGTTGGATTTACCTTTATTGGAATTGGTGGCCCAGCCTTGGTCAGACAGCCTATCAGATCTTTATCAACGATTGCCTGCTACTCAGGTGATTGTTGTGGTCAGCCCAACAGCGGTTGAAATTGGGATGGCTTATTTAAGCAAAGCTTCTTTATCACTTGAGGCTATTCAGCATATCCAGTGGATTGCCGTTGGGGACAAGACAGCGCAAGCTTTAGCTAAATATGGGATTACGGCAGAAGTTCCTTTGGTGGAAACATCAGAGGGAATGTTACAGCTGCCCATTTTACAAACCTTGAGTGCGGGGACGGGTATTGCTTTTTGGCGTGGTGAAGGCGGTCGTCTGTTTATGATGGATCATTTGAAACAGCAAGGCATAAATATTCTCAATTTTGTGTTATATCAGCGTCGTTGCCCTATATTGACCCAACAGAATTTCCCTCATTTATTGGCTAAATTGGCACAAGAAAAACAATATTATATGGTGGTGAGTAGTGAAGCGAGCTGGATCAATTGGATTGATCTAGTGCAAGCTAAAGATGAGATTATTGCCAAAGGGCATTACTTGGTTTTGGGGCAGCGCTTGTATCAAGTTGTTTCAGATTATAAAAAAAATCATCAAGCATGTTTTAATGTCACGCGATTATCTGATTTAAAAACAGATTCAATTTTGCAGCAGATTGCAGTTGTGCAAGGGAACACATGAAGAAAATTTTCATTTTATTACTCGTTTTAGGTCTGCTCTGGATTTTAAAATTAAGTTATGACGTATTTGAAATTACTGCACAACAGACAGAACTCAGCAATAGTCTGCACCGTATTGAACAAAGCAATGCAAATTTAAATGACCAGCTCGTGGCTTTACAACGTCATGTCAATGTTAAAGATGCGTCGGTCAGTCCAAATCAACCTGATGTAACAACAATACAACCTTCAAGCATAGATCCGATTTTTGTTGTGAAGCAGCAACTGGATTTAATTGAATTTATGTTGCAACAGCAAAAATTTAATGATGCCTTAGATAAACTCATGCAGCTCGATCGTAATCTAGAGCAATATGCTTTGGCACCGTCATTGAAGCAAAGTTTGCATCAGGTGATTCAGAAAGATCAACAGGTGATTCAGCAATTTGTGAGTGCTCGAGTTGCTCAGCAAGAAAAACTCGATGTGGTTATGCGTCAGCTTGATCAAGCATTAACACAAGAAATCAAGACGCCACAATTAAATGCAAGCCAACCACAAAATAAATATTTTTGGCAGCGTTGGATTGTGATTGAACCTGCGAAGCAACCCGCCGTGGCTTTAATGCAAAGACCTTTAATCTTAAAAGAAGTGCAATTGCGATTATTAATTGCACAGCAGGCTTTGCAACAAGGTCAGTATCTAGAATACCAAAAATCGCTGCTACAAATGATTGAACTACTGAATCAGCTACCCGATCAGAAGTCACGACAACTGATTCAAAATATCCAAAAAATAAAAGGATTTACGGTTATTCCTACGCCAATTTTAAATACGCGTGCATTATTGGGGTAAGAAATTAATGAAACAGGTTTTACTTGCATATGCTTTTATTAGTTTAATTATAATCGCAGTACTGAGTGTTTTAAGTTACGGTTATGGTGCAGGTTATGTCTATTTATATTGGCGTGAATGGCAAATTCAAACCAATATTTGGATCATTTTTATTTCTCTCGCTGTGCTGTCTTTAATGACGCAATTATTTTGGTTGTTTATTAAGCGTTATTTAACCCGAGAGCAACGTAAATTAGAAACCATTTTTAATTTTAAAAATTTGCATCCTTATGAGCAATTAGCGGTGGTTTGGTTATTAGAAGCTGCTCAAGACCAACATGCATTTATTCAAGGTGTTTTTTCTCAATCGGGTTTATTAAAAGGGATTATTGATTCACGACTCTATTGGATGCAGCAACAATATCCACAAGCACTTGCACAATTAAATCAAACCAATGCCATGGCATTTGAATTGGCTGAAATTCAACGGATTGAAATTTACCTTGCGCAAAATGACAGTGAACAAGCCTTAACCCATCTTGAGTTTTTAAATCAGCATGAACTTTCACCTTGGTTAAACGATGTAAAAAGTGCCTATGATTTACGTTTAACAGCACTATGGGGGAAGTTTGCCCTTCAATTTCCATGGATGTATTTGCGTTCGACTAAATATGGACATTTAGGCACCGAAACCAAACAAGCATGGCTACAACAGTTATTACTTGATTTTGATCAAGCAGATATGGAAAGTTTACAAAACTTACAACAGCGTTATTTAGACTTAGCAGATCAAATTTATAATCGAAATTATGAGATAAAGACGTTATGGTTAAAAGTATTATCTCGTATGCCGTMTTCTGCTTGRCAACATGAAGATTTGGCATTACATTTATTAGATGAACAATTTAACCAAGACGTTTTTTATTTATGGTTCCAACAGCAATTATTAAAGCAAAACCCTGATTATTTAAAGGTTGAGCAGCGGATTGAATATTGGGAAAATAAATATCCTTCTTTACCTGTATTTTCCTTTGCGAAATGGCATATATATACGGCGACAGCGCGAGAAGAAGAAGCGAATAAAATGCTTGAATTATATCCAGATAACGTAATGATGAATTATTTACGGGTGAAGTCTACCTTAAAAGGTCAGGATGATTTGATCAAACAGTTAAATTTAATATTTGAAAATAATGCAAATTTTGTAGAAATTAAAATATAGCGAGTAGAGTTAATGTTAATGCTGTCAGATTATCCCATTATTCATATACAGTCAGTCGCATGGGGTGATATGGATGCTTTTGGTCATGTAAATAATGTGCTGTATTATCGTTATATAGAAAGTGCTCGCATTCGTTATATGGATGAACTTAATATTTTTCAACATGATGTTTATACAGTGGTTGCATCAAATCAGTGCAAATATATTCGTCCAGTCTTTTATCCAGATCAACTTAAAATTGGTGCACGTGTAGAAGAAATGCGTAATAGTGCGCTTCGAATGAGTTATTTATTATGGAGTGAGCAGCAGCAGGCTATTGTTGCATTAGGCGAAGCGGTGATGGTTTGTGTGGATAAAGAAAATATGCTTAAAATGTCTATCCCTGAAATAATTCGGCAGAAAGTGACAAAAATTGAATTAATGGTTAATCATCAAATTTAAAAATATTTAGAAATGTAGTAATTAAAATATAGAAGTATGGAATCTGTTTAAATATTGTTGATAATTTAAATTTTTATATTGTATATCTTAGGCAATAAAAATATTATGTCGGCGTTGTATAAATAAATATAAAATCTAGTTGGAGTTAATATGATGCCAGACATTAGTAATTTATCTGTTGAAGAGTTAAAACATTTACAGGTTGAAGCGGAAGCATTAATTGCTTCTAAAAAAGATCAAGCGATTGAAGATGCTTATCAGCAAATTTTAGCTATTGCAGATAAAGTTGGTTTGACGATTGAGCAGCTTTTAGAGTTTGGTGCAACTAAACGCAAGAAAAGTACACGTAAGTCTGTCGAGCCACGTTATCGTAGCAAACAGAATCCTGTGGATACTTGGACGGGTCGTGGTAAACAACCGCGTTGGTTGGTTGCTGAATTAGAAAATGGTGCAAAATTGGAAGACTTTCTGATCTAATTGCAAAATTCATAAGAATGTCATCCAAGCGGATTAGACTGAAAAAACCAAGCATTTATGCTTGGTTTTTTTATATCTTAGAATTGGCGTTGTGGAAAAAGTATGCATAATGTGTGTAGAAAGATAATATAGTGGCTCAAGGAAGAATAATTGATATGTTGGTCGTGCTGGGATGATAAAAAAACCCAAATATATGGCGTGGTGGATCTTTGCTATCCTGGTCTTTTTTATTTTTGTATTACTCCAAATACCAGCGGCTTGGCTCATTTCAAAATTTTATAAAAACAACCAAGTCTTGCAAAATGTAAGTGGTAATATTTGGCAAGGACAAGCAGATTGGCATCAAGGTAATTTACGAGGATCGTTGAGTTGGAAAACACGACCATTGGATCTGTTTTTGTTGCGTTTAGGGGCACAGCTAGAAGTCCATAGTGGGCATACACAACTTGATGGTGTAGTCGGTTATGGTTTTGGCAAAAAAATAACAATTCATGATTTGAATGGACAAATTGCACCTGAAACTTTGAAAAATATGGTGGATTGGCAGTGGCCGACCAATACCATTCAACTGCAAAATATTGAATTTAATTTTAACAAACAGCAGGGCTTTACACAGGCTGACGGTCAGTTGCAATGGGCGGGTGGTGAGCTGATTTATAGCTATGCTCAACGTCAAGATCGAATGAATATACCGTCATTGAAAGGAAAGCTATCAGATGAAAACAATAAACTGATGTTTGATATTCGTGATCAGCGCGATCAAAAGCTGATGGCATTGGCTGTTGATCAAAACTTGATGTTGGATGTGCAATTGACGCAGCGTTTATTGATGAATATTCCTTCGTATGAAGGGAAAGCAGGTTTAGACACTTATGTCATTAGTTCGAGACAGCCTTTATTTAAAGGTGGTTTCTAATGAGTGAGTGGATTGAAAAAATTCAACAATTAAATTGGAAGCAGGCCGATCGGGCAGCTCCGATACTTTTACTTTTGCTTATTCTATATTTGTGCTGGAAATTGGCGAGTATTTTTTGGTTGCTTGTCGCGCCGCCTCAGGTGATGCAAGTCGAACGTATTCCCTTGGGTTCGCAACAAGCTCAAGTCCCGAATATTGCTTCATTTGCATTATTTCAAGAAGTGGGCGCAACAGCGGCTGCCGATGAAAGCATCAATCTGGTCTTGCAAGGTGTGATGGTGGGTTACCCGAGTCAGTTTTCCTCTGCGGTGATTAAGATGAATGAAGTCGCGGATCGCTATCGGGTGGGGGAAAACATTGCCAACACCTCTTACCAACTTGCGCAAGTGTATTGGGATCGAGTGTTGTTGCGCCAAAATAATGGCACAACCCGCGAGTTAAAGTTCAAAGGCATTGAAAATGGTTTGGATCAATCAATTGTTCAGCCTGTAGAAAATCCATCATCTGCTCATAATCAAGTGACACAAATGCAGCAGAGTCAGGAACAGAATGCATTAGGGCAAGCAGTACAAAAAATACAGCAAGATCGGGAACAATATTTAAAAGATATGGGGGTGAATGCCGCAGGTGAGGGCTATGAAGTGACTTCAAGAACACCTGCCGCATTACGCAGCAAACTGGGCTTACAACCCGGTGATCGGATTATGTCTTTAAATGGACAGGCTGTCGGTCAGGGGCAAAGTGATGCTCAATTGTTGGAACAGGCTCGACGTGAAGGTCAAGTTAAAATAGAAATAAAGCGTGGTGATCAGGTGATGACCATACAACAGAGTTTTTAAGTGATGCATCGTCACATTATAGGATTAGGAAGCACGAAATTTTATGGCTTTATTTAATCATCATCGTCCAGTTTGGGCTTTATTCGCTGCTGCACCGCTTATGGCTATGGTGAGCACGGCAAGCTATGCACAAACATGGAAAATTAATTTGCGTGACGCTGATTTAACAGCATTTATTAATGAAGTTGCTGATATTACAGGAAAAAACTTTGCTGTTGATCCGCGTGTACGTGGCAATGTGACGGTCATTTCCAATAAGCCTTTAAATAAAGCTGAAGTATATGACTTATTTTTAGGGGTTTTGAATGTCAATGGTGTTGTGGCTGTTCCTTCAGGCAATACCATCAAACTTGTTCCCGATAGCAATGTGAAAGGCTCAGGTATTCCGTACGATGCCAAACAACGTGCAACGGGTGATCAAATTGTCACTCGAGTCATTTGGCTTGAAAATACCAATCCCAACGATTTAATTCCAGCATTGCGTCCTTTAATGCCGCAGTTTGCACATATGTCTGCGGTGGCCGGCACCAATGCACTGATTGTTTCCGACCGTGCCAGTAATATTTATCAGATTGAAACGATTATTCGTAATTTGGATGGAACTGGGCAAAACGATATTGAGGCCGTCACGTTGCAATCGAGTCAGGCTGAAGAAATGATCGGTTTACTTGAGTCAATGAGTTCCACAGGTGCGGCAAAAGACTTAAAAGGTTCACGTGTCCGAATTGTTGCCGATACACGCACCAATCGTATTGTGTTAAAAGGTGATACGGCAACGCGCAAGCGCATTCGTCAAATGATTGAAATGTTGGATGTGCCTACGGCAGATCGTTTGGGTGGCTTAAAAGTTTTCCGTTTAAAATATGCCAGTGCAAAAAATCTGGCTGAAATTTTACAAGGCTTAGTGACTGGTCAGGCGGTTGCCAGTTCATCAAATTCCAATACTTCATCGTCTTCGAACAATAATAATGCGACGAGCTATTCAGGCAGTAGTAGTTCGAATAGTTCAAGCGGCGGTTCATCCAGTATTGCCACGCCAAGCATTAATTTGGGGGGTGGATCGAACAGCAATAATCAAAATTCAATCACCAGTTTTAATGCCAATGGGGTCAGTATTATTGCGGATGATAGTCAAAATGCTTTGGTGGTGAAAGCAGATCCACAACTCATGCGAGAAATTGAATCGGCGATTCAGCAACTGGATATACGTCGTCAACAAGTCCTGATTGAAGCTGCGATTATTGAGGTCGAAGGCAGTGATGCCGATCAACTGGGTGTGCAGTGGGCATTGGGTGACTTAAATAGTGGTATTGGCTTAATCAATTTTAGCAATGTGGGCGCGAGTATAGCTCAGCTTGCAGCGGGTTATGTTACTGGTGGGGCAGCTGGTGCTGCATCCAAGTTAGGTACAGGAACGTCGCTGATTCTAGGTGATTATAAAGAAGGTGCTGACGGCTCACGTAAATTATACGGTGCACTCATTCAGGCATTAAAGAGTAAAACCAAGTCTAATTTACTCTCTACACCTTCTATTGTAACGATGGACAATGAGGAAGCTTATATTGTTGTGGGGCAAAATGTGCCTTTTGTCACTGGATCAGTCAGTACGACGGGTGGTACAGCCAATCCTTATACATCAATTGAACGTAAAGATGTCGGGGTGACGCTTAAAGTCGTGCCGCATATTGGTGCCGATGGTACGGTGCGTTTAGAAGTGGAACAAGAAGTTTCAGCTGTGCAGCCAAAAGGCGAAGCTCAGGATTTAATTACCAGTAAACGTGCCATTAAAACTTCAATTTTAGCTGAACATGGTCAAACCATTGTATTGGGCGGTCTGATTTCGGATAACTCGATTTATAGTCGCCAGTCGGTGCCAGGGTTGGGTGCAATTCCTGGCATTGGTCGTTTATTCCGTGCCGATGCAAAATCCAATGAAAAACGTAATCTGTTGGTGTTTATCCATCCGACGATTGTGGGCGATAGTCAAGATGTGAATCGTTTGTCACAACAGCGCTATAGCCAATTATATAGCTTACAGTTAGCGATGGATCAGGATGGTACTTTTGCCAAGTTACCAGAAAATATTGATGATATTTACCAACAACGGCTTCCTGTGACGCCTTCAGCACCGAAAGTACCAGATTATCAAACCGTACCTTCGGCTGCTCAGCAGCAGTCTTCGAATGCTATTGTAACGACACCTGTTGCTATTGAACCGATGGTGCAAAGACAAGCTATTCAGGCACCCAGTGCAACGGTTAAAAAAAGCAAAAATACAGTGAATACAACCACGGTTCGATCAGGTTCTTCATAGCGTTTGTAAAGAATCGAAGATTTGCCGTGATATGATGAAAAAAATCGCAAAGAGAAGTGCATTTCATGACTTGGAAAATACAAGCAATTACCAGTGAATTGACAGGACAAGAAATTGGCATCGACCGTGATATGTTGGTCGGCCGTCATCAGAGCGCAGATATTGTATTGCAAGCTGCAGAGATTTCACGCAAGCATGCAGCGTTCTTGTTGAAAGACCAAGCTTTATGGGTGCAAGATTTAAACTCATCGAATGGTTCATTCGTGAATGATTTACGTATTGAACATGAAACCTTGTTGAAAGAAGGTGATATTGTACAATTTGCCAGTTTGAAATTTTCAGTACTCGCACCTGCACAAAAGAGTGCCGCTGTAACAATGGAGTCAACTGAGGTTGTGGCTGACCCTAAAGTTACGCAACCCGAAGTGATTCCTGCGACTGAGCAACCTTCAGAAGCAGTTGCTGTGTCTGAAACTGAAACAGCCCACGTTGAAGAGGCATCTAAAACAGTGGCGCAGCAAATGAATGAGCAAGGGATGCCGAGCTTAACCGAGCGGGATCGCGAAGTTCAAGTCAGTCGAGATGGTATGCCACAACAGGTTGCTATACCCAAGCCGGCACCGATTCCACAAGGTGTCGATGTTCAGGCGCAGCCTGAACCGCAACCGATTGCAATAGAAGAGCCTATATCGCGGGTTGAACAAGTCAAAGAAGAGCAAAAAAATGCATCGATTGGCTTAATATCTATTATTGCATTGATTATTCTTGCAATCATTGCATGGTTATTCTTTAAATAAGCCGTGCCAAACAATAATGAAGGCATGCACTCGCATGCCTTCATTATTTGGGTTGATGTTTCTGTATGAAATAAATGGAGAGGGATAAGATGTCGGTAGCACAATTGGCAAGTCGTGAGCTTATTTTATTTGACTTAGATGGCACTTTGGTTGATTCCGCATTCGATTTATATCGGGCCATGAATATGAGCCTAAATACTTTGCAACTGCCTAGCGTGACTGAAGCACAAGTGCGAACGTGGATTGGTAAGGGAACCGTACTGTTTTGTCAGAGCACGCTGCAACATTTAACTGGTCAGGTTGATCCTACTCAGCATCAGCAATTATTAGAGACTTTTTTAAACATTTATAATGCCGAACCCTGTGTTGATACCCAGCCTTTTAATGGGGTGATTGATTTTTTAGAATGGGGTTTAAGTCACAATAAGCAAATGGTCTGTGTCACCAATAAACCAGAACAACCTGCACGGATGATTGTTGAAAGCTTGGGCTTAACGCAGTATTTTGTTGATGTGATTGGTGGTGATCGTTTTGAGGAGCGTAAACCACACCCACGTCAGCTGCTCTTTTGTGTGGATCAATATGGGGTCACTGCGGCAGAAACATTAATGATTGGTGATTCAAGCAATGATGTAGAAGCAGCAAGACGTGCAGGGGTTGATTGTATTGTGGTGAGCTATGGCTATAATCATGGTGAAGATATTCATGATTGCCAACCACAGCAAGTGGTCGATGATTTAACAGAATTGCTCGCGAAATAATTTAAAATAAGGATATTGGAATGAGAAATTGTATGGTTTTTCGATGGCGAGACTAAGTCAGATAACATGAAAACGAACTTAAATACGCCCATATCGAAAACATAGAGAATACTCATGACAACGCAAACTCAATTCGACCAGTTAGCATCTGCTGGCTATAACCTTATTCCTGTTTACCGTCAGCGCTTAGCGGATACTGAAACCCCACTTTCAGTTTTTGCACGTTTTAAAGATCATCAGCAAGCTTATTTGTTTGAATCGGTTGAGGGTGGGGAGAATTGGGCACGCTATTCTATTATTGGCTTAGGTGAATCGACAGTTTTTTCTTGTAATGAAGGTGTGCTCACCATTCAACAGGCGGATGGTTCGCTTGAAACGCAAGCATGCACTGACCCATTCCAATATATTCGTGCTTTCCAAGCCCAATTTCATGTGCCTACGCAACAAGATTTACCTGCCTTACCAAGTTTTACTGGTGGGCTTGTGGGTTACTTTGGCTATGATGCGGTACGTTATATTGAGCCGCGTTTAACCAATGTTCCAGCAGCTGACCCTGTTGGATTGCCAGATATTTGGATGATGCTGTCTAAAACTGTGATTGTGTTTGACAACTTAAAAGACACTTTATTTTTAATTGTGCATGCGGATGTCAATGATCCAGAGGCTTATGCTAAAGCACAACAGCAACTTGATCAGTTGGAAGCATTGTTGGCAACACCGATTAGCCTGCAAGCCAAAAAGCATACTGCACCCCATTTCGAGTCATTGACAGGTAAAGCCAAGTATTTGGAATCGATTGAAACCGTCAAAGAATACATCCGTGCTGGTGACGTGATGCAAGTGGTTCCGGGGCATCGTATGGTTTCAGACTTTGATGGTGAGGCTTTACAGGTTTATCGTGCGCTGCGTCATTTAAATCCATCACCTTATTTATTTTTGGTGCAAGGACAAACCTTAGACAACAAAAAAACCTTTCATATTGTTGGATCTTCTCCAGAGATTTTATCGCGTTTGGAGAATGGCATTGCAACGGTACGTCCATTGGCTGGAACGCGTCCACGCGGCAAGACCAAAGAAGAAGATTTGGCATTGGAAAAAGATTTGCTTTCCGATGAAAAAGAAATTGCAGAGCATTTAATGCTGATTGATTTGGGCCGAAATGATGTTGGTCGGGTATCAAAAATTGGCAAAGTGCAAGTCACAGATCAAATGGTGATCGAGCGTTATTCACATGTGATGCATATTGTGTCGAATGTACAAGGTGAAGTTCGTGATGATGTCGATGCGCTTGATGTTTTTAAGGCGACATTTCCTGCGGGCACATTGTCTGGTGCACCCAAAATTCGTGCGATGGAAATTATTGATGAAGTTGAACCAGTAAAACGCGGAGTTTTTGGTGGTGCAGTGGGGTATTTAGGTTGGCATGGTGAAATGGATATGTCGATTGCCATTCGTACCTGTGTAATTCGTGAAAATAAGGTCTATGTTCAGGCAGGAGCGGGGTTAGTTGTCGATTCAAATCCTGAATCTGAATGGAATGAAACGCAAATAAAAGCGCGTGCAGTGATCAAAGCGGTTGAATTATCATCAAATGGTTTGATTTTATGAGTTTTTGAGGTTTTTTTTGAAAAAAACACTTGCAAGGATTCAGAGTTTTGCTAAACTGCACACCGTTCCGATACGAAACGTACGAAACACTAAGAAACGCCGGCATAGCTCAGTTGGTAGAGCAACTGACTTGTAATCAGTAGGTCCACAGTTCGAATCCGTGTGCCGGCACCATCTTAATGTTGAGAATGTAAGTAAAAAGAATAACACTGATAGTAAGTGTAAAATGGTGAGGTTCCCGAGCGGTCAAAGGGGGCGGACTGTAACTCCGCTACGAAAGTTTCGAAGGTTCGAATCCTTCCCTCACCACCAATTTTAAGACTTCAAAAAGTGGATGTACCAACATCGTGCGGGAGTAGCTCAGTTGGTAGAGCGGCAGCCTTCCAAGCTGCATGTCGCGAGTTCGACCCTCGTCTCCCGCTCCATTGAAGCGAAAATTTGCTCTTATAGCTCAGTGGTAGAGCACTCCCTTGGTAAGGGAGAGGTCTCCAGTTCAAATCTGGATAAGAGCTCCAGATATACAGTTTAGTGACTTGTTCACACAGTTTTCCCAAAGCAGGCTTTTTAGTCTGCTTTTTAAGTATTAGGTGTCTAATTTTTTAGACGATAGGTCGATGCTGAGTTGTTTAAAACCGTGTTCGACGTAAACGAGGAAGATCATCATGGCTAAAGCTAAGTTTGAACGTAATAAGCCACACGTAAACGTGGGCACAATTGGTCACGTTGACCATGGTAAAACAACTTTAACTGCTGCGATTGCAACAATTTGTGCAAAAAACTACGGCGGTGAAGCTAAAGACTACGCAGCAATTGACTCTGCACCAGAAGAAAAAGCACGTGGTATTACCATTAATACTTCACACGTAGAATACGATTCTCCAGTTCGTCACTACGCTCACGTAGACTGTCCAGGTCACGCCGATTATGTTAAAAACATGATCACTGGTGCTGCTCAAATGGACGGTGCGATCCTTGTATGTGCTGCGACTGATGGTCCTATGCCACAGACTCGTGAACACATCCTTTTGTCTCGTCAGGTTGGTGTACCGTACATTCTTGTATTCCTTAACAAGTGTGACCTTGTTGATGACGAAGAATTACTTGAATTAGTAGAAATGGAAGTTCGTGAACTTCTTTCTACTTATGACTTCCCAGGTGATGACACTCCAATCATCCGTGGTTCAGCGCTTCAAGCATTAAACGGTAACGAAGGTCCTTATGGCGAATCTGCTGTAATCGAATTGGTTGCTGCGCTTGATTCTTACATTCCTGAACCAGAACGTGCAATCGATAAAGCATTCCTTATGCCAATCGAAGATGTATTCTCTATCTCTGGTCGTGGTACTGTAGTTACTGGTCGTGTTGAATCTGGTATCGTTAAAGTTGGCGAGTCAGTTGAAATCGTTGGTATTAAAGATACAGTTGTAACGACTGTAACTGGCGTAGAAATGTTCCGTAAATTGCTTGACGAAGGTCGTGCTGGCGAGAACTGTGGTGTTCTTCTACGTGGTACTAAACGTGAAGACGTTCAACGTGGTCAAGTACTTGCTAAACCAGGTACAATCAAACCGCACACTAAATTCGATGCAGAAGTATACGTACTTTCTAAAGAAGAGGGTGGTCGTCATACACCATTCCTTAACGGTTACCGTCCACAATTCTATTTCCGTACAACTGACGTAACTGGCGCAATCCAATTACAAGAAGGCGTGGAAATGGTTATGCCTGGTGACAACGTAGAAATGTCAGTAGAACTAATTCACCCAATCGCAATGGACCCAGGTCTACGTTTTGCGATTCGTGAAGGTGGTCGTACAGTTGGTGCTGGTGTTGTTGCGAAAGTAACTGCATAATACGATAAGTGAATATTTACAGGTCGGGAGCTTGGGTTCCCGATTTGTACTCTAGGTCAGTAGTTCAATTGGTAGAGCGTCGGTCTCCAAAACCGAATGTTGGGGGTTCGAGTCCCTCCTGGCCTGCCATTATTTTTAAAAAAAAGCTTGATGCTGGTTAAATTGTCATATAATAAGTCGCGAAGCCTACGACGAGTACAAAAATGTCGAATGATAAATCGCGTGACGCATTAAGCGAAGCGCCAATTCCACAAAGAAATAATCCTGCTGAAGTTGTTCATTCTGGTTCCCCTGTAGATATAGTTTTATGGGTTATCGCATTGATTTTATTGGTTGGTGCGACCATGGTGGGTCAGTATTTGCCAGCGTATTGGGCACCTGCGAATAATGTTTGGGTGCGCGTTGGTGTGATTTTGGCTTGTATCGTAGCGGCTTTGGGTTTATTATACGCCACCCATCAAGGCAAAGGCTTTGTTCGTTTATTGAAAGATGCTCGAATAGAGTTACGTCGTGTGACTTGGCCAACTAAGCAAGAAACAGTGACCACATCTTGGCATGTTCTTGCAGTTGTTGTAATCGCTTCTCTGGTTTTGTGGAGCTTTGATTACATTTTAGGCTGGTTAATGAAGTTTATTATCGGGTAAGAGAGCTATGAAACGTTGGTACATTATTCATGCCTATTCAGGTTATGAAAAACAAGTGATGCGTTCACTTAATGATCGAATCCAGCGTAGCGCTGTAGCCGATAGCTTTGGTGAAGTCCTTGTCCCTACTGAAGAAGTAGTGGAAATGAAGGATGGTAAGAAGCGTAAATCAGAGCGTAAATTCTTTCCAGGCTATGTATTGGTCGAAATGGAAATGAATGATGATACTTGGCATATCGTAAAAGAATGTCCAAAAGTGCTTGGTTTTATCGGTGGTACTGCAGAAAAGCCTGCACCGATTACGCAAAAAGAAGCGGATGCGATTCTTGCGCGTGTACGTAATACTGGTGAAGCACCTCGTCCTAAGACGATGTTTGAACCAGGCGAAGAATTACTTGTTGTTGACGGTCCATTCACCGATTTTAAAGGCGTGGTGGAAGAAGTTCAATACGAGAAGTCACGTTTAACGTTGACCATTAATGTATTTAATCGACCAACTCAAGTTGAACTCGAATTTCGTCAAGTCGAAAAAGCGAACTAATTTAGGTTGGTTGAAAACGCCCGATTTGTTATGGATCGGGCATTGTTGTTGTAACGGTTTTGTTACATGAATAGCGTTGGGGAGCCTAGCGGCGTTTGTACCCAGAGGTAATTTGAAATGGCTAAGAAGATTGACGGCTATATCAAGCTGCAAGTTCCAGCTGGTAAAGCGAATCCATCTCCACCGATTGGTCCTGCATTGGGTCAACGTGGTGTTAACATCATGGCATTCTGTAAAGAATTCAATGCTGCGACACAAAAAGTTGAAGCGGGTCTTCCAATTCCTGTAGTGATTACTGTGTACAACGACAAGTCGTTCACATTCATCATGAAAACTCCTCCTGCTGCGATTCTTCTTAAGAAGGCTGCTGGTATTTCTAAGGGTTCAGCTGTACCTAACAAAACTAAAGTTGGTAAGTTGACTCGCGCTCAATTAGAAGAAATTGCGACTACTAAAGAACCAGATTTAACTGGTGCTGATTTAGACGCACGTGTACGTACCATTGCTGGTTCTGCGCGTTCTATGGGCTTGGAAGTGGAGTTATAAGACATGGCTAAATTAACGAAACGTCAAAAAGCCATCGCTGCTGCTGTTGAAGCAAACAAAGTTTATACTTTGGAAGAAGCGGTACAAGTTCTAAATGACCTTCCTGCTGTTAAATTCAAAGAATCTTTGGATGTTTCAGTGAACCTAGGCGTTGACCCACGTAAATCTGATCAGGTTGTTCGTGGCGCGACTACACTTCCTGCAGGTACGGGTAAAACTGTACGTGTAGCTGTGTTTGCTCAAGGTGCTGCTGCTGAAGCTGCTAAAGCTGAAGGCGCGGACATTGTTGGTTTTGATGATCTTGCTGAAAGCATTCAAGCAGGTAATCTTGACTTTGATGTTGTTATTGCTGCTCCAGATGCAATGCGCGTTGTAGGTAAGTTGGGTACGATTCTTGGTCCACGTGGCTTAATGCCAAACCCGAAAGTCGGTACAGTAACTCCTGACGTAGCTGGCGCTGTTCGCAACGCTAAAGCTGGTCAAGCACGTTACCGTGTAGACAAAGGCGGTATTATTCATGCTGCGATTGGTCAAGTTGGCTTTGAAGCTGCTGCGATCCGTCAAAACATTGAAACTTTGGTTGTTGATTTGAAAAAATTAAAACCAGCGACTTCTAAAGGCGTTTACATTAAAAAGATCACTTTGAGCTCTACTATGGGTCCTGGTCTTACTATTGATGTATCAAACGTTTCTAACTAAGTTTTTACTTATTAGATAGAACAAAATTTTAAAGCCCTGACTAAAATTTTAAGCACTGCTTAAAATTTTACGCAAAAAAAATCATATTTTGGTTGTTTTGCGGTGTTTTACACATTAGGCAAACTTTGAATTGATAGATGTAAGTTTATCAGCGTCAAAGACCTCGGGCGAGGAGAGTCTTTCGGGACTCACTTCTTAAAAGTCCAGTCCGAGTAGACGCGGTGGTGTGATTTATTCCTCCTCCGCGTGTAAGTCAAATTTTTGTTGACTTACGAATTGGGAGTGTACTCGTTTGAGTACATAAATCACCGTTAGGAGGATTTACAATGGCTCTTCTTATAGAAAGCAAAAAACAGATCGTTGTTGAAGTGGCTGAAATTGCTTCTACAGCGTTCGCTGCCGTTGTTGCTGACTACCAAGGTTTAACTGTTGGGCAATTAACTGCTCTTCGTGTTGAAGCTCGTAAACTAGGTGTTGCTACACGCGTTGTACGTAATACTTTGGCTAAACGTGCTCTTCAAGATACGCAATTCTCTATCTTGAATGACAACCTTGTTGGTCCAACAATCTTAGCATTCTCAACTTCTGAAGACGATATGGGTGCAGCTGCACGCTTGTTCGAAGAATTCGCTAAAACTAACAAAGCATTTGAATTAAAGGCTGCTGCATTTGACGGCAAACTTTATCAAGGTGAAGAAATTAGTGTTATCGCGAATCTTCCGAACCAAGAAAAAGCGCTTACTATGCTCGCATCTGTTCTTCAAGCTCCTATTTCGAAATTGGGTCGCTTACTTACAGCGCTTCAAGAGAAAAACGAAGCTCCAGAAGTTACAGAAGCTTAAATCTACCTTCACACCATTCAATACCCATTTGGAGTTACTCTCATGGCTTTAACAAACGAAGAAATCCTAAACGCAGTTGCTGAAAAAACTGTTCTTGAACTTGTTGAACTTATTTCTGCTTTTGAAGAAAAATTCAACGTATCTGCTGCTGCTGTAGCTGTAGCTGCTGGTCCTGCTGCTGCTGCTGTTGAAGAACAGTCTGAATTCAACGTTGAGTTGACTTCTTTCGGTGCGAACAAAGTAGCTGTAATTAAAGCAGTTCGTGAAGTTACTGGTCTTGGCTTGAAAGAAGCTAAAGATTTAGTTGAAGGTGCTCCACAAATTCTTAAAGAAGGCATTTCTAAAGAAGATGCTGATGCACTTAAAGCTAAGCTTGAAACTACTGGTGCTACAGTTACTGTTAAGTAATTTAGCTAGGGGTCTAATTTTAAATTGACCCCGAAATTTGGCTGATGGCTCTTGGGTCATCAGCCTTTTTGCGTTACAATTATCGGCTCGATTTTTGTTTGATTGGTGTAAAAAGCATCAATTAGTATAATAAATCAATAATATCAAACATTTACCAATATTTTTTCATATTTGAAAATATTGCTAAGCGTTTTAATACCACTAAAAATTGCAGCATTTGTAAAAAGTGGTGGCCATATCGGCCTGTGTAATTCCTTCTAGGCCCGTTCTGCAGGCGGGCTTAGTTTACTTTCCGAGGACTCCAGATGGCATACTCATATACCGAAAAGAAACGGATCCGTAAGAATTTTGGTAAATTGCCTAGCGTCATGGATGCTCCGTACTTGCTTTCGATTCAAGTCGACTCGTACAGAACATTCCTACAAGATGGCAAAACTCCAAAAAACCGCGAAGATATCGGTCTCCAAGCCGCATTTCGTTCAGTTTTTCCTATTGAAAGTTATTCTGGCAATGCTGCTTTAGAATTTGTTGAGTATAGTCTTGGTAAGCCTGAGTTTGATGTGCGTGAATGTATTTTACGTGGTTCGACTTATGCGGCACCAATGCGCGTAAAAATTCGTTTGATCATTAAAGATCGCGAAACCAAATCAATTAAAGATGTACGTGAGCAAGAAGTGTACATGGGTGAAATGCCACTCATGACCGAAAATGGTACCTTTGTCATCAATGGTACTGAGCGTGTAATTGTTTCTCAGTTACATCGTTCACCAGGTGTGTTCTTTGACCACGATAAAGGCAAAACTCACTCTAGTGGTAAAGTTCTTTATTCAGCACGTATTATTCCTTACCGTGGCTCATGGTTAGACTTTGAATTTGATGCGAAAGATTTGGTTTATGTGCGTATTGACCGTCGTCGTAAATTACTCGCGACTGTCGTCCTTCGTGCATTAGGCTATAGCAACGAACAAGTCCTAGACATGTTCTATGAAAAAGTCCCTGTGTATCTTGACATGGGTAGTTATCAAATTGACCTTGTGCCTGAACGCCTGCGTGGTGAAATGGCTCAATTCGATATCACTGATGCTGACGGCAAAGTGATTGTTGAACAAGGTAAACGTATTAATGCACGTCATGTACGTCAAATGGAAGCATCTGGCTTAACGAAGCTATCTGTTCCTGATGAATACTTGTATGAGCGCATCACTGCTGAGGATGTTGCTTTACGTGATGGCGATGTAATTGCTGCAAATACTGTGCTTAGTCATGAAGTGATGGTGAAATTGGCAGAAGGTGGTGTTAAACAATTTAACATCTTATTCACCAATGACATCGACCGTGGTTCTTTCGTTGCAGATTCTTTACGTGCAGATACGACTTCAGGTCGTGAAGAAGCACTAGTAGAAATCTACAAAGTAATGCGCCCAGGTGAGCCACCAACCAAAGAAGCTGCTGAAAACTTATTCAACAATTTATTCTTCTCGTCTGAACGTTATGACCTGTCTCCAGTGGGTCGTATGAAGTTTAACCGTCGTTTGGGTCGTCCATACGATGTGGGTACGGATCAGAAGTCACGTGCAATTGAAGGTATTCTTTCAAACAGTGATATTACTGACGTATTAAAAACATTGGTTGAAATTCGTAACGGTAAAGGTGAAGTCGATGATATCGATCACTTGGGTAACCGTCGCGTACGTTCAGTCGGTGAAATGACAGAAAACCAATTCCGTGTTGGTTTAGTTCGTGTAGAGCGTGCTGTTAAAGAACGTTTAAGCCAAGCTGAAACAGATAACTTGTCTCCACAAGATTTGATCAATGCAAAACCAGTTGCTGCTGCGATCAAAGAATTCTTTGGTTCAAGCCAATTGTCGCAGTTTATGGATCAAAATAATCCATTGTCTGAAATTACACATAAACGTCGTGTATCAGCGCTTGGGCCGGGTGGTTTGACACGTGAACGTGCAGGCTTTGAAGTACGTGACGTACATCAAACGCATTACGGTCGTGTATGTCCAATTGAAACGCCTGAGGGACCAAACATTGGTTTGATCAACTCACTTTCAGTTTATGCAAAAGCTAACAACTTCGGTTTCTTGGAAACACCATATCGCCGCGTTGTAGATGGTCGTGTAACGGATGATATTGAGTATTTATCTGCCATTGAAGAAGTAGGTACTGTGATTGCACAGGCCGATTCTGGTGTAGATAAAGATGGTACGTTGACTGAAGAATTTGTTTCAGTACGTCATCAAGGTGATTTCGTTCGTATGCCGCCTGAAAAAGTGACGCATATGGATGTTTCTGCTCAACAGGTTGTATCTGTTGCAGCATCACTGATTCCGTTCCTTGAACACGATGACGCCAACCGTGCATTGATGGGTTCAAACATGCAACGTCAGGCTGTACCTACACTGATTGCGGATAAACCGCTAGTTGGTACAGGTATGGAAGCAAACGTAGCGCGTGACTCAGGTGTATGTGTTATTGCAAAACGTGGCGGGCGTATTGAGTTTGTTGATGCCTCTCGTGTGGTTATTCGTGTCAACGAAGAAGAGATGATCGCAGGCGAAGCGGGTGTAGATATCTACAACCTGATCAAATATACGCGTTCGAACCAAAATACCTGTATTAACCAAACAGTTGTTGTGAAACTTGGCGACAAAGTTGCTTGTGGCGATGTATTGGCTGACGGTCCATCAACAGATGGTGGTGAGCTTGCACTCGGTCAAAACATGCGCGTCGCGTTCATGACGTGGAATGGTTATAACTATGAAGACTCGATCTTGTTATCTGAGCGTGTGCTTCAAGAAGACCGTTTGACTTCGATTCATATCCAAGAATTATCATGTGTCGCACGTGATACGAAATTGGGTGCTGAAGAAATCACTGCCGATATCCCGAACGTGGGTGAAGCAGCGCTGTCTAAACTCGATGAATCAGGTATTGTTTACATCGGTGCAGAAGTGACTGCGGGCGATATCCTAGTCGGTAAAGTAACACCTAAAGGTGAAACGCAATTAACACCTGAAGAAAAATTGCTTCGTGCAATCTTCGGTGAAAAAGCAGCTGACGTGAAAGATTCATCTTTACGTGTTCCATCGGGTACTAAAGGTACTGTGATTGACGTTCAAGTGTTTACACGTGACGGTCTTGAAAAAGACGAACGTGCTCAAGCAATTGAAAAAGCACAATTAGATGCTTACCGTAAAGACTTGAAAGAAGAATACAAAATCTTCGAAGAAGCAGCACGTGAACGTATTGTGCGCTTGTTGAAAGGTCAAGAATCGAATGGTGGCGGTGGCACTAAACGTGGTGACAAGCTTTCTGAAGATATGTTATCTGGTTTAGAGCTTGTTGATCTGCTTGAAATCCAGCCAAATGATGAAGCAATTGCGGAACGCTTAACTCAAATTCAAGTGTTCTTGAAAGAGAAGAGCATCGAAATTGATGAAAAATTTGCTGAGAAGAAACGCAAACTTTCTACAGGTGATGAACTAACGACTGGCGTATTGAAAGTTGTTAAAGTTTACTTGGCTGTAAAACGTCGCATCCAACCGGGTGACAAAATGGCGGGTCGTCATGGTAACAAGGGTGTTGTATCGAACATCTTACCAGTTGAAGACATGCCACATGATGCTTACGGTGTTCCTGTTGATATCGTGTTGAACCCACTGGGTGTACCATCACGTATGAACGTGGGTCAGATTCTTGAAACTCACTTGGGTATGGCGGCAAAAGGTCTTGGCGATAAAATTGACAAGATGCTTCAGCAGCAACGTACAGTGATTGAACTTCGTGAATTCCTAGACAAAATTTATAACAAAGTTGGTGGCGAGCAAGAAGATCTTGATAGCTTAACTGATGATGAAGTAATGATTCTTTCAGGCAACTTGCGTAAAGGTATTCCTTTAGCTACACCAGTATTTGATGGTGCAGATGAAGGTCAAATTAAAGAATTATTAGAACTTGCAGACATTCCACGTACAGGTCAAACCGTCTTGTATGATGGACGTACAGGTGAACGTTTTGACCGTCCAGTAACTGTAGGTTACATGTACATGTTGAAACTGAATCACTTGGTTGATGACAAGATGCATGCGCGTTCTACGGGTTCTTATTCACTTGTGACGCAACAGCCATTGGGCGGTAAAGCTCAGTTTGGTGGTCAGCGTTTCGGTGAGATGGAAGTCTGGGCGCTTGAAGCATATGGTGCAGCTTATACCCTGCAAGAAATGCTTACTGTGAAGTCGGATGATGTTGAAGGTCGTACTCGCATCTATAAGAACATCGTAGATGGCAACCATTATATGGATCCGGGCATGCCTGAATCGTTCAACGTATTGACCAAAGAGATCCGTTCTTTAGGTATCAACATTGAACTGAAAAATGGTGACTAAGACTCTCCATTAAATCTCCCCAAACCCCTCTTTAAAAAGAGGGGGCTTCCTCAAAAGGGAAGAGGGGGAGATTTCTCAGTTAAAAAACAATATTTGTGACCCAGCCGGGAAGTGAAAATCTTTTCGGCACACGGAGAAAAAAATTGAAAGATTTGCTCGATATCATGCGCAAAAAGACGGATTCAGACGGTCATGCTCCAGTAGAGTTTGATCGCATCCGTATTGGTCTTGCGTCACCAGAAATGATTAAGTCATGGTCTCACGGTGAAGTTAAAAAGCCAGAAACCATCAACTATCGTACGTTCAAACCAGAACGTGATGGTTTATTCTGTGCCAAAATTTTTGGTCCAGTGAAAGATTACGAATGCTTGTGTGGTAAATACAAGCGTATGAAATACAAAGGCGTCATTTGTGAAAAATGTGGCGTTGAAGTAACCACTGCAAAAGTTCGTCGTGAGCGCATGGGTCATATTGATCTTGCTTCTCCAGTGGCGCACATTTGGTTCTTAAAATCATTACCATCTCGTATTGGTCTATTATTAGACATGACTTTACGTGATATCGAACGTGTATTGTATTTCGAATCATACGTTGTCACTGATCCGGGTATGACTCCGATGGAGAAATACCAACTTCTTAACGATGAAGAATACTTCACAGCGTTAGAAGAACACGGTGATGAATTCAGCGCGAAAATGGGTGCAGAAGCGATTCAAGATTTGTTGAAAGACATCGATCTTGAAAACGAAATCTCACGTCTTCGTGAAGAAATTCCACAAACAACTTCAGAAACGAAGCTTAAAAAAGCGTCTAAACGTTTGAAGTTGATGGAAGCATTCAAAGAGTCGAACAACAAACCAGAATGGATGGTGTTGACTGTATTACCAGTTCTTCCACCAGATCTTCGTCCGTTGGTTCCGCTTGAAGGTGGTCGTTTCGCGACGTCTGACTTGAACGACCTTTACCGTCGTGTGATTAACCGTAACAACCGTTTAAAACGTCTTCTTGACCTTTCAGCGCCAGACATCATCGTACGTAACGAAAAACGTATGTTGCAAGAGTCTGTCGATGCATTGCTTGATAACGGTCGTCGTGGTCGCGCAATTACCGGTTCGAACAAACGTCCATTGAAATCTTTGGCTGATATGATCAAAGGTAAACAAGGTCGTTTCCGTCAAAACTTATTGGGTAAACGTGTTGACTATTCTGGTCGTTCGGTTATTACCGTAGGCCCGACTTTACGTTTGCACCAGTGTGGTCTTCCGAAGAAAATGGCACTTGAGTTATTCAAGCCGTTTATTTTTGCGAAACTACAAGCTTCAGGTCAAGCGACCACCATTAAAGCTGCGAAGAAAATGGTTGAGCGCGAAACGCCAGAAGTTTGGGACGTTCTTGCTCATGTGATTCGCCAACATCCAGTGATGTTGAACCGTGCGCCAACACTTCACCGTTTGGGTCTTCAAGCATTTGAACCGACCTTGATTGAAGGTAAAGCGATCCGTCTTCACCCACTCGTATGTGCTGCGTTCAACGCCGACTTCGACGGTGACCAAATGGCGGTACACGTACCATTAACACTTGAAGCTCAGTTAGAAGCTCGTGCGTTAATGATGTCAACCAACAACATCTTGTCTCCAGCGAACGGTGAGCCAATCATCGTACCGTCTCAGGACGTGGTGTTGGGCTTGTATTACATCACGCGTGATGCAATCAATGCCAAAGGCGAAGGCATGGTGTTTGCGGATACTGATGAAGTAAACCGTGCGCTTGCTACAGGTCAGGTGAACTTACACGCTCGCGTAAAAGCACGTGTACATCAAACTGTAATTGATGAAGATGGTAATCGTGAAGATCAAACGATTATTGTAGATACGACACCTGGTCGTTGTTTGCTTTGGGAAGTTGTTCCTAAAGGCATGGACTTCCAGCAAATTAACCTTGAGATGAATAAAAAGAACATCTCGAAGTTAATTAACTCGTGCTACCGTAAGTTGGGTCTTAAAGATACTGTGATCTTTGCGGATCAATTGATGTACTTGGGCTTCCGTCAAGCGACGCGTTCAGGTGTATCTGTTGGTATGGAAGATATGCTTATTCCACCAACGAAATATACGATTATCGAAAAAGCAGAAACTGAAGTTCGTGAAATTGAACAACAGTTTGAACAAGGTTTCGTAACTGCTGGTGAACGTTATAACAAAGTGGTCGATATTTGGGCACGTACCAATGACCAAGTTGCTAAAGCGATGATGGACAACTTGTCTTTCACAACTGTTAAAAACAAACAGGGTGAAGATGAGAAGCAAAAATCATTCAACAGTATCTATATGATGTCTGACTCTGGTGCCCGTGGTTCGGCAGCTCAGATTCGTCAGCTTGCAGGTATGCGTGGTTTGATGGCGAAACCAGATGGTTCGATCATTGAAACCCCAATTAAAGCAAACTTCCGTGAAGGTTTGACCGTACTTCAGTACTTCATTTCAACACATGGTGCACGTAAAGGTTTGGCCGATACAGCACTTAAAACTGCGAACTCGGGTTACTTGACGCGTCGTCTTGTAGACGTTGCGCAGGATTTGGTGATCAATGAACCTGATTGCGGTACTTTAAGCGGTCTAGTGATGACTCCATTCATTCAAGGTGGCGATGTCATCGAGAACTTGGGTGCACGAGTTCTGGGTCGTGTGGTTGCTGAAGATGTGAAGCGTGCTGGTTCTGACGACGTTATTCTTCCACGTAATACACTTATTGACGAAAAACTTGCTGCCTTCATTGAAGAAGCGGGTGTCGATGAAGTTAAAGTACGTTCAGTGGTTTCTTGTGAATCGACTTTCGGTGTATGTGCGAAATGTTATGGTCGTGACCTTGCACGTGGTCATCAGGTAAATCCTGGTGAGTCTGTAGGTGTTATGGCTGCACAATCAATTGGTGAGCCGGGTACCCAGTTAACCATGCGTACATTCCACGTGGGTGGTGCTGCAAGCCGAACTTCTGCTGCTAACAGTGTTCAAGTACGTAACAAAGGTACTATACGTTTCCATAATGTGAAAACGGTACAACATGCCAAAGGTCACTTGGTATCAACGTCTCGTTCAGGTGAAATTGGTATTGCGGATGACTTAGGTCGTGAACGCGAACGCTACAAAATCCCATACGGTGCGTCGATCATCTTGAAAGATGGCGAAGCAGTCGCAGCTGGCGGCATCGTTGCAACTTGGGATCCGCATACACATCCATTGGTAACTGAAGTTGCTGGTAAAGTACGTTTCAGCCAAATTGCTGATGGCGTAACCGTGACATCGAAAACTGATGATGCAACAGGCATGACGACTATTGAAATCTTACCAGTGACTTCACGTCCTGCGTCAGGTAAAGATATGCGTCCTGCGGTTGTATTGGATACCACTGATGGTGGCGAACAATTCTACTTCTTGCCACAAAACACGATTCTTTCTGTCCGTGATGGCGAAACAATTGGTGTGGGTGACGTTATTGGTCGTGTACCACAAGAAACTTCACGTACACGTGACATTACTGGTGGTCTACCGCGTGTAGCTGACTTGTTCGAAGCACGTAAACCGAAAGAACATGCAATCTTGGCTGAAATTTCAGGTGTTGTAAGCTTCGGTAAAGAGACCAAAGGTAAAAACCGTTTAGTGATTACACCAGATGACGGCTCTGAAATTTATGAAGAGTTGATTCCGAAATGGCGTACCATGAACGTGTATGAAGGTGAGCATGTGAACCGTGGTGAAACCGTTTCTGACGGCCCACAAAACCCACATGACATCTTGCGTCTGAAAGGCGAAGTAGCGTTAACGAACTACATCGTAAATGAAGTTCAGGACGTTTACCGTCTGCAAGGTGTAAAAATCAACGATAAGCACATTGAAGTCATCGTACGTCAAATGTTGCGTAAAGTTGAAATCACCGATGGTGGTGATACCAGCTTCATTAAAGGCGAACAAGTGGATTACATCCGCATGGTTGCTGAAAACCAAGCTGTACTTGCTCAGAACAAGTTCCCTGCGAAGTATGAACGTCAATTGATGGGTATTACTAAAGCATCGCTTTCGACTGACTCGTTCATTTCTGCTGCATCGTTCCAGGAAACCACACGTGTGTTAACTGAAGCGGCTGTGACAGGTAAAGAAGATGAATTACGCGGTCTGAAAGAGAACGTGGTTGTGGGTCGTTTGATTCCAGCGGGTACAGGTCTTGCGTATCATTTAGAACGTCGTCGTCAAGAAGCAGAAGCTGCTGAACACGAACTTGTAAATGACTTTTCTGATGTAGACCAAGCATTAAGCCAAGCATTTAACCAAGAATTTTAATTCTTAAGTTAAGTGAGTGAAAAAGGCGCCTTCGGGCGTCTTTTTTTATGCGCGGAAATTGGAGAGCCTATTCTAGAATTTGAGGGGATATTGAATGAGTCTTTTAAAAATAGGCTCTGAATTGCTGCGCAAAGAATCTGTATGTTTAATAAAATCACATTCAGCTTATTCAATCGTAAATGAATTGCTTTGTATAAATTGATTTACGGCTTGAGTATATGGATTATTTTTTCCAAGTGATTTATTGATCTCAATATGTGAAAGTGGGAGAGGCAATAACTGGACTTTAGTCCCTAGTTTTTGTGCTTGTTGAATAAATTGCTGTGCCTGCGCACAAGGTTGGTCTGGACGAGTGGTCGAACAAACCGCGAGAAATGCAGGTAGTGCTTGTTGTAGTTGGAATGTCGGAGACAGCGCCCGCCAGTTTGAGGGCTGATCACCAAAGGCTTGGTCATAAAGACGTGCATGTCGAGTTTGCATAATTTTTTCGACATGATAAGCGGCACTGTCTAAAGCAACCGTAGCGCGCCAAGGCTGGGGTTGTGATGTCAGCCAAAGGGGACGAGTTGTGAGTAGGCTGACTAAATGTGCGCCTGATGAATGCCCCATGAGAACCAAGCGTTTTGAGTCAGCATGCCAATTGGGTGCTTGTTTCTGGATATAAATGAGTGCTTCTGCAATATCTTGGGTTTGCTGCTGTACTGTCACATCAGGAACTAATCTATAGTTGATAGAAATAAAAATCCAATTTTGTTTTGTCCAATAATCCACTTTGTTTTTGACCACCGCTGCATTATTTTTATCACCTCTGCTCCAAGCACCACCATGTACCATAACGATTAACGGTGCTGGAGTTTTATCTGTTAAGGCTTTGACAGGGAAATAGACATCCATCGCTTGTTGAGGATGATGTCCATAAGCAATATTTTTTAAAGATTGAGTTTTGGTGGTTATATTCGTATCAAAATCATTGGGATAGGCTGTTGGATTGCAGCACAGTAATATAAGTATCGACAAAAGAAGTTTTTTCATCCTGACTATCCTTCTTGTTTAAGCAAACAGCGCTTTAAATTTTTTGTTATCAGATCATGGATCAATTGGAATACTTTAACTGATTTTCGGATACTTAAGTGGAATAGTTAAAGTTGTATTGATTGAATTGATCTTTGAGTATTTGAGTTAAAATTAGCTTACAAAATGAAAAGAATGCACGTATGGTAATTACATAATCTGATCATTTGCTACAGAAAATAAGATTAGGCTTTAATTATAAAGTAGAGGAGTCGTGGATATGAAAAAAACAATCGGTTTAATTTCTGCTGTACTGCTGTCTACGATTATGTTTACAGGCTGTGAAAGTATGTCAGCCAATGAACAGCGTATTGGTACTGCTGCTTTAGGTGGTGCAATTGGTGGTGGTGTCGGTAATAGCATCGGTGGTGGTGCTGGTGCAGCGATTGGTGGTGGTGCTGGGGCTGCTGTGGGCAGTAAAACCCAAGGCGGTTCTAACCGTAATGCAACCTATAGTGGTGTTGGTGGTGCAATTGGCTCTGCTGTAGGTAAAAGTGTCATTGGCGGAAATGCTGGTGCGGCGATTGGCGGTGCGATTGGTGGCGGTGCGGGAGCCGCCATTGAACAGAAAAAACGCTAATTACACATTTGAAATGAAGTAAAAAGTGCTTGTTGATCAAGCACTTTTTTTTATGATCTTTGCTTATTAAAAGCACTCGTACGCGCAGATGAATCTCATCAACTGCAATATTTGCCCTATGATATGAGGCATTGGGAGCGAATAAAAGATTTAGAACGGGCTGAAATTGTCCGTGGTTTTGTTAAAAGGCATATTTAGGTCAATTGTTTTTTTCTCGCTTCAGACCATACTAGAATAAAATTTGTACGGCAGTATTGGTTTCGTTGTCAAAATGCTGCAATAAATCGCCAATAACAAGAAAGGAAGAACATGGAAGCGCAGACTCAATGGGTAAATACCCAAGACCAACACCGTCTTTATGTGAAAACATGGGGTAGTGATGACAAACCAGCCTTAGTCTTGGTACATGGTTATCCTGATAATCAAGAGGTATGGGAGCTGATCATTCAGCAACTAAAACAAGATTTTTATATTCTTACTTATGATGTACGTGGAGCAGGGCAATCCTCTATTCCAACACGTATTCGTGATTATCGTTTAGAACAATTGTCTTTAGATTTAGAAAGTGTGGTCAATGCAGTATTAAAAGATCGTCCTTTTCATTTAGCTGCACATGATTGGGGTTCGATTCAGTCTTGGGAGTCAGTCACCGAAGCAAAATTTAAGACCCGAATTTTATCTTATAGTACGATTTCAGGTCCTTGTTTAGATCACGCGGCTTTTGCAATGCGAAATCAATTTAAACAGCACAAAGGCAAATTTTTTAAGCAATTAAGTAAATCTTGGTATATTGCCGTTTTTCAGTTGCCTTTACTTGCACCGACAGTTTGGAATTTTTTTACGCCTCACAAGTGGGCTAAAGTACTGGAGCAGTTAGAAGGTCAAAAAGACTTGCCTTTAAATACGAATATCACCTTAGATGGGAAATATGGAATCGGCTTATATCGTGCTAATTTTATTCCGCGTTTAACGCAACCTCGGCAGCGTTTTGCCGTATGTCCCGTACAGGCAATCGTGCTACAGCGAGATCATTTTGTTAGCCCTGAATTGATTGATGAAATGCCAAAATGGGCAGAACAATTCCAGCGTGTTGAAATTGATGCCAATCATTGGGCAGTTTTAAGTCAGCCAGAAAAAATTGCAGACTATATTAAAACGTTCGCACAGCAGCATACTGCTGCGCATTGAGTAATGTGAACTTAGTGGAAAAATATACTTTAGCTTGGTGAGCAAGGGGATTGAGGAGCAATATTTTGATTAAATTCTGATAAAATGCCTCTTTTTCAAAAATCTTTTCTTATGATTGCAATTATCGCTGCTATCGTGGTCATGTTCGGGCTTTCTTTAGCCCGTGTGCCTGTTGTATTTGCACTAATTATTGGTGCCGTGACTGGTGGATTATTGGCTGGTTTGGGTCTACAGGGAACTTTAGATGCTTTTAATAATGGTTTGGGTGGTGGCGCTAAAATTGCTTTAGCCTATGGTGTGCTGGGCGCCTTTGCTTTAGCTTTGGCCCGTTCAGGTTTACCCGATTTACTGGCTTATAAGCTAATTCGAACTTTAAAAGCAGATAGCGACATCAAATCTCAAAATAAAGTGAAGTATATTATTTTTGTGACCATTGCTTTAGCCGCAGTATCTTCTCAAAATTTAATTCCTGTGCATATTGCATTTATTCCGGTATTGATTCCGCCTCTATTGGGGGTATTTAACCATTTAAACTTAGATCGACGTGCAGTTGCCTGCCTATTGACCTTTGGTTTATGTGCAACGTATATGCTTATTCCTGTAGGTTTTGGTGCTATTTTCCTTAACGATATTTTAGCGCAGAATATTAATACTTTTGGTAAACCTTATGGATTTGTGATTGCTAATGAACAAATTCCACATGCCATGATGATTCCCGTATCTGGTATGTTTGTTGGTTTGTTGATTGCATTATTTATTAGTTATCGTAAACCACGATATTATCAAGATGTTAAAGTAGAACAAAGAGTGCATAGCATTACGGGTGAGATGACCACTGATGAAGCCGATGATGCAGTACCTAAAATCGCTAAATTTACTTTGTTTATGGCTGCCTTTGCTGTTTTGGCAACATTAACGGTTCAGTTGTATTCTGACTCTATGATTTTAGCAGGGCTAGTTGGTGTTGCAATTTTGAGTTGTGCCGGCATCTTTAAATGGAAAGAGGCGGACGACGTTATTATTACGGGCATGCGGATGATGGCATTGGTCGGCTTCATTATGATTGCTGCACAAGGTTTTGCTGCTGTGATAGAAGCCACGAATCAAGTGCCTGCTTTGGTTGAGGCTTCAGTTCAATGGATTGGCGATAGTAAGGCTTTGGCTGCTTTCTTAATGTTGCTGATTGGTTTACTGATTACTTTAGGCATCGGGTCTTCTTTTTCAACGGTGCCAATCTTAGCGATTATTTATGTCCCGCTTTGTATTCAATTTGGTTTTAGCCCTATGGCAACGATCGCTATTATTGGTACAGCAGCAGCACTAGGTGATGCCGGTTCTCCCGCTTCAGATTCAACTTTAGGCCCTACTTCTGGTTTAAATATGGATGGACAACATGACCATATGAAAGATAGTGTAATCCCTACATTTATTCATTTTAATATTCCGTTATTGGTATTTGGATGGATTGCCGCAATGGTACTTTAACTGGAATCAATATTTTAATTTTTTAATTTACATATAATGTTAATAGATGTATTTTAAATAAATATTTAAATAACTCATTATAATAAAACCAAGCTTTATACTCGGAATATAATAAAAAATATGATTAATTTGGTTGGTGTTAAAACCAACCAAGTTGGTCTGATTAAAATAAATATCAATTATTATCAATATCTTGTAAATAAATAAAATTATTATTAATTCATAACTATTGCATATTAATTACACTCATGTTTATTATTAATTAATGTTTGAATTTATTGTTATTATTCTTCCTTGAGTTATTTAAAATGTTAAAACAAGCTACTTTTATTGTGTTATTGGGGTTGTCTGCTTCAGCGATGGCTGGTGATTGGCAAGTTAAATTAGGTGCTTCTGCTTTGGCACCACAAAATGATGACAACGGTACATTAAATGTTCCTGTCGGTGGTGTAGTCACGCCATTAAAAGCAGAAGTCAGCAATCAAGTTAATTTCACTCCATCTGTTGAATATTTTTTTAATAACTCACCAATTTCAGTAGAGTTATTGCTCGCATTACCTTTTGATCATGATGTAAACATTGGTCCAATCGAAGATGCAGCATCTTTTAAACACTTGCCGCCGACCATTACAGCGAAATATAATTTTAAAAACTCAACTCGTTTTACACCATACATTGGTGTAGGTGCGACTGTCGTTATACCTTGGGACGAAGAATTATCTCAAACAACTAAAACTGCAACTGGTGCAGAAAGTTTAGATGCTGAGGTAGCCTATGGTGTTGCTGGTCAGATCGGCTTTAATTTTCAACCCGCTGATGCGAAAAATTGGGGTGTGTTTGTAGATGCCCGTTATGCAAATGTGAAAACTGAATTAACAGCAAAAACAGCTAACGGTACTAAAGTAACGCTAGGTGATCTTGAAGTAAATCCGTGGGTTTATACCCTTGGTTATAGCTATAAATTCTAATGTTTAGAATTTGAATTAGCCTTTTAAAAACCCATCTTTTGATGGGTTTTTTAATTGCACTTAAAGTATTGGAGTAAACTACTGTAATTGAGCAAAAATATCTTATTTAATGACAGGCTTGTTGCTAAAATAACCGCAGAAAGATAATCAAATAAAAAGGCAGAAAAAAATGAAAATATGGAAATGTGCTGCTTTATTTTTATGTAGTGCTTTTAATGTTGCTACTTACGCAGCAAGTTTTAATTGTGACAAAGCACGAACCCAGACGGAACATGTAATTTGTGAGTATCGAGTGGTCAATGATGCTGATGTAAAAATGGCCACAACCTATAATATTATTAAGCGTTTAGTCCCTATGGGAACACGAGGCGTGATTCAGAATGAACAAGTCAAGTGGTTACAGTTGCGAGATCAATGTGGCAGTTCGAGCAGTTGTTTAAGTGAAGTGTATAAGATGCGCCAGCAAAAGCTAGATATGTATATGGATCGTGTTTATAAACATGGTCCTTTTTAAGAAAAATTTATCGGGTGCTATTGAAAATTGCACTAATCACTCCAATTCATTAAGCATTCGATAAAAGTGTTTAATGAATTTAAGGAATGATGATGACTGAACAAAGTGCAAAAAAACATAGTTTCCAAGCAGAAGTTGCCCAGCTTCTACATTTAGTGACCCATTCACTGTATTCAAATCCTGAAATTTTCTTACGTGAACTGATCTCAAATGCTTCAGATGCATGTGATAAGTTACGTTTTGAAGGTATCAACCATCCTGAATATTATGAAAATGATCCTGATCTGCATGTGCGTGTCAGTTTAGATAAAGATAATAAAACCATCACCATTTCAGACAATGGCATTGGTTTAACGGCGCAAGAAGCGATTGATAATTTGGGTACGATTGCTAAATCGGGCACCAAAGACTTTATGTCTAAATTGTCGGGTGATCAAAAAGCCGATGCGCAATTGATTGGTCAGTTTGGGGTCGGTTTTTATTCAGGTTTTATTGTTGCTGAAAAAATTACCGTTGAATCTCGTCATGCGGGTGTAGATGCCGCCGAAGCTGTACGTTGGATCAGTACGGGTACAGGTGATTTCGAAGTTGAGCAGATTAATAAGGCTTCACGTGGAACAGATATCATTTTGCATTTACGTGATGATGCAGTGGATTATTTAGAATCGTCTAAAGTGAAACAGATCATCAATAAATATTCTGATCACATTAGCTTGCCGATTGAAATGCAAAAAGAAGTTTGGCAAGAAGACGCGGTTGCTGAAGGTGAAACTCCTCAAGGTGGTCAGATGGTCAAGACTGACGAGTGGGAAGCGATTAACTCAGCCAGTGCCCTTTGGACGCGTAATAAAAATGAGATCACTGATGAGCAGTACATTGAGTTCTATAAGAACTTAAGTCATGACTTTGATGCACCACTGGCATGGGCGCATAATCGCGTTGAAGGGAGCACTGAATATACGCAATTGCTATATGTGCCAAGCAAAGCAGCACATAATCTGTTCACCCGTGAAGCGAAAGCGGGCATTAAACTGTATGTCAAACGCGTCTTCATTATGGATGAAGCTGATAATTTGATTCCGAATTATTTACGTTTTGTACAGGGTGTGGTGGATAGTGCTGACCTGCCATTAAACGTCAGTCGTGAACTGTTACAAGAAAGTCGTGATGTTAAAACCATTCGCGAAGGCAATACGCGCCGTATTTTGACCATGTTGGATGGTTTGGCCAAGTCGGAAGATGAACAAGATCAAGAGAAATTCAAACAGTTTTATGCTGAATTTGGTTCAGTGATGAAAGAAGGTTTGGGGGAAGACTTTGGGAATCGTGAGCGTATTTTAAAACTCCTTCGTTTCTCGACCTCGAATAATGATGATATTTCAACGTCATTGGCAGACTACAAAGCACGGATGAAAGAAGGGCAAAAAGCCATTTATTACGTGACCGCAGACAGTTTAAATGCAGCGAAAAACTCACCACAACTTGAATTGTTCAAGAAAAAAGACATTGAAGTGTTGTTGATGGCGGATCGTGTCGATGAATGGGCGATGGAATTCGTCAATGAATTCGATGGCACACCAATGCAGAACGTATCTAAGGGTGCAGTTGACCTAGGTGATTTGCAGGATGCTGAAGAGAAGAAAGCACTTGAAGCTGCGGCTGAACAATTCAAGCCTGTGGTCGATAAACTGTCTGATGCTTTAAAAACCAAAACCAAAGAAGTTCGTGTTACGACACGTTTGGTCGATTCTCCTGCATGTTTAGTCACCAGTGAAGGTGAGCTTTCTCCACAGTTGGTTCGTATGTTGAAACAAGCCGGTCAAGCAATTCCTGAAAGTAAACCGACTCTAGAAATTAACCCAGAACATCCATTGGTGAAAAAACTGGAAAGCTCAAACCAATTTGATGATTTAGCCCATGTGATTTTTGATCAAGCGGTGATTGCAGAAGGTGGCTTACCTGAGGATCCTGCTGCATATGTCAAACGTATTAACAGTTTATTGTTGAAATAACTGAGATTTTCACACGCAAAATGAAAAACCTCCTGCGGGAGGTTTTTTTATTCATCAACATTGTTGTTCACTCACTCGATTAAAATAAGGCTTCCAAACGGATAGAGGTGCTAATGAAATGACTACGATCATCACGATGATCATTCATATAGTTTAAATTTCCTTGCACATAAAACCATTCCCGCCATAAAGGTTGGCGCCAAGAAATGAAGGGACCCCAACTATTTAAACGCAAATCTTTATTGTTTAAAAAACCGCCCGTGTAAATACCATAACTAAAGCTATTTTCATGGAAAAATTGATGTTGTCTAAACAGACTATTATCCCAAGTTAAATCATCATCTTGATCATCAGAATAAGTAAGATTCAGTTGATTCGACAGGAATGCTTGATTTGGACGCGCATGGGTCAGCTCGATATTGGTTCTTAAATAATTTTTACTATCAATGCCATAACGATAAATTTGTTCCGCATGAAAACTAAAATCATTTTCTAATTTCCAATCTTTAGAGGCTTTGAGGCGCAGATAAATATCATCACCGGAACGTAGACCTAAATCTAAATCTGTTTCGAAGGGCAGGTGCTTAGAAAAATCTGACCAACGTAAGGCAAAAGAGCTGTTATTTTCTCGAGTACGTTGTCGGTCTAGGGTTTTGTCATTATTGTTGCCCGGGTTTTCATTGGTAATAGCGACATTATTGTCGAGTTCATTGTCTAAGGAATCATCCCCGAAGACTAAACTAAGTTGACGCTCTAAAGTAGGCAGTTTAATTCTGCCTCGAATACGCGGTTTAATTTCATAACCATCGTATTTATTCCAACTGTTATCCACAATCACGCGTAATGTTGCAGAGGCTGGTTTTTCTGGATCTGTTTCGCCAAACCAATTGTCAATTTTATGCGAAGTATCATCTGCCCAGCTGCGAATTTGAAATTGTTTACGATCGACCCACGTCCGATCTGCCGTTTCGAGGATAGGGCGAACCATAAGTTCATCTGATTGCTGGGGTAAAAAGGTCGGTGCTGCATCAATCCAACTCGGCAGTTGATACAGCAAATTGAAGTTTTCATCCGTTGCTGGCAAAGGCCAGTTTTTTTGCTCCGTTACAGATTCTGTGACCGTTGCCCACGTTGAGCTATACGCCAGCCCCGATAAGAAGATGAATAAAAGTGGTTTTGATAAATTTATTTTAATGTGAGGCATATCCTTGCTCTTCTAGTTTTGATAATTGAATAGTCTTGTAAAAAATGAGACTAAAAAGCAAGCGTTTGCTACAAAAATAGAACTTAATCTGAAAGATGTTTTTCAATGGCTTCATATAATTGATGGCAGTCAATGGGGGACTCTAACTGGGTCAGAATGGTTTGGATCAGCTGCCAACTTACGCCTTGATGACGGTCTAATAATAAATAAGGATAAGCAGATTCAGTTCGTGACAGATTTAAGCGCTTTTGCCCATGAATCAGACGAATTTTATGCCGCTCTTTTAATAACAGTAGTGGGGTCTTGCTGTGTGCTGGACTTTCCTCAAACTGGATAAATTTTTGTGTTTGGATCAGTTGTACGGGAATAAAAGGAGTATAGCGGTCAATATTCCAAATTAACGTGGCTTTTTGGCTATAGCTATCAAATAGAGTTTCAAGATGAGTAAAACTGTCCTCTAAGTGATTCCAAAAAATTTCTTTAATCGCGGATGGCTGATGCTGATATGGATCAGTAAATAAATGGATTAAGCGAATGGCTTGCATTTGATTTTCTGTACCCAATAACACTAAATATTTAATAAAGTGACCTTGGGAATTGATTTGCTCGGCAAGATAAATCGGCAATTGTTGCCAATGCTGTACATTTGGGCCATACAATAATAAATCTACATGTTGTGAGATTTCAGGCGCATCGCGTATTTCTAAGCGATATAATGCTTGCTCAGGTTTATTGGTATCGTCAAGAGGGTGAATATGTGCAATATATTGCTTGAGTGCCAAGGTCTGTGGAACAGAATTTTTAGGTAACTTTTCAGCTAACTTGTTTTCTTGAGGGGTTAAAGTTGCCGATACAAGGGGTTCCTGTGACTGATTATTGCATATGGGTGGTCGTTCTGGATGCAGAGCAGCACGTAGTTCATCGTGCTGTACTTTTGAATCTATAGTGATGATTTTCTGATCAGGATCAAGTGTTTCAATCGCTTGATTCAGACTATCGGGTATATCCGTCTGATTTTGCTCTGGTAGGAGATCTATCAATAGATTCAAATCAGTCTCGGTCAATGCTTTAACCCGTTGATGTTCTAAAAGGGCATGTTGTTTTAATTCATGGTCAGTTTGTAAACAGATATAGATCTGTTGTTGTGCCAGCATCCAGTGATAGATATTTTCTAAATAACCCCATTCACTCACTAAAGCCGTGCGGTTTGGCGTTGGAATTAACCAAATTTGCCAACCTTTTTGAGCATCATACAAAATAGCCCAACCCGCATCCGCATTTTGATAGAGTACTTTTTCTAAAAGAGAGTCCTGTAGAAATACCCCACGAAAAGAAAGCTTATACAGGGTATTCGCAGCGAAATCATAGGCTGCTTTTTCAGGTTGAGTATGGGATTTAAACTTCAAAATTTGTTTTTGAAAAATGGGCTCATCACATAAGCCAAAAATTTCGGTTAAACGTGATTTCGATTTTGCGATTTCAAAGAAAGATAACGATCGATGTTCTAACCCATCAATTAAAATATTTAATTCTTTGATCAGCAGCGCTTTTTCTAAGGCATTCATCAACTGACCTCTAAAGATGTGTTTGTGCTTTTTCGAGATAACTGGCCAAGACAATATTGATGGCAAGTTCAAGTAATTTATATTCAGCAGACATCGGTTTAGGGTAGCGTTCAGCAAGCTCAATCAACTGGTCAATATTGATGGCTTGAGGAGGAATCTTACCTTGAATCAGTGCTTGAAGTTCTTGCATAAGAAAACATTTTCATTTGATGAAATGATGAAGGTCATGCTTTTGATTATATGGATTTAAAAATAAAAATCATGCAAAAAATTGTCATATTTTGAGATTCTTTAGACATAAAAAACAAAAATTGTAAATTTTGAACAATAAATATCCGGTTTTTTAGTATGGCTGAAGAGATAAAATGCTGACTACGAGTTGAATTATTCGATGAATCGATTTAACTGAAGTTGAATTGGAGGTTTTTATTGATGTGTTTTCTAAACAGCAGAGGCTTAATGCAGAAATAAAAAAACAGACCCATTACCTCAAGTCTGTTTTTTGAAAAGCAGAGGTACTTTAAGCGGCTTTTTTAGCTTCAGCAGCTCCTTGAGTCACAGTTTTAGCAGCAGGCACGTTTTGCTCTGCATTCACGCTTTCAATCGCTTTTTTTACAGGAAAATCGGGAATAAAAACAATTTGCGCAGATGCGTTTACAGAAATAGCCAAAACAGCGACAGCCACAAGAGATTTAATGATATTCATCATGATGTCCTTTAAAGGAGAAAAATGCCCAAATAAGATGGACGAAAGGGAGAGAGTACAAAAATAGACTTCATGTGAATAGTAACAAAAAATAATCAATTTGGCTAAAAAATAGAAAGATAAAAGATGAATGGTGAGTTTAAATTGTTATATAAATCATATGTTTATAGTTTTTACTCTAAGACAGGTTGTGTTTTGACAAGCTGTCTTAACTGGTTTAAAAATATCAGTTTTTAGGGCATTTGTTATGACATCTTTTCTCGTAAATTTTACCAGAAATACCGCCAATAATAGCGCCACTCAAAGTGCCAAATAGGGATAATATAGCACCAGCAACCGCACCAATGAATACGCCTTTTACCGTAGGTGAAAAACGTAATTTTGAGCATGAATGATGTTCAGGTGGAGAATCAACAGCAGAATTTTGAGTTTCAGTGTCCATATTGACCTCTTTTAAGTTAGATGGTTCAGAACTTAAATGTTCCACGTATTAGCCTAGCGAATTGTTCATGTCTGTGTGTCCAAGCCTTGTATAGATACGTTGTATTTTGTAAGACCCGAAGAATAAAACCTCGTATTGTTTCTCTCTGTAAGTTTTTGCGCTGTAATGTTAAAGTTGAATGTTTTGTTTAAAAAATAGCCTAGCATCAGGCTTCAAAAAAATAAAATTTGAGGTTCTAAAATGGCCATCGCTAAAGTCGTTGAAGTTAATTCGAGTAGCCAAAAAAGTTTTGAAGATGCCATTCAAACAGGAATTACCAAGGTGACGGAAACGGTAAAAAATGTACAAGGTGCTTGGATTAATGAGCAAAAAGTGATTATTAAAGAGAATAAAATTACCGAATATCGAGTTAATTTGAAAATTAGTTTCTTGGTCGACTAGATGGATCAATCAGATCATAAAAAATCCCCGAACTCGGGGATTTTTTATGATTAGTTATCTCAATCTATATCAAAAAAAATAGCATTATTTTTCTGGAAGATCACATGTATCATCTTTACAAACAGCGGCATCTTCCGCAGCAATAGAGGCTTGTTCAGGTGCTGCTAAAGCCTTCTCAAAGACTTGTAAAAAGACTTCGCGGGGTTGTGCGCCTGCTAAAGCAATACGTTGATCAAAGATAAAGAAAGGCACGCCTGTGACTTTTAATTGATCTTGAGCGACTTCTTCATCAAATTTAACAAAGTCAGCATATTCTTCTGAATCTAACACGTCCTCAACTTCAACAGGATTGAGTCCAATACGTGCAGCGACATCTTCAATGGTTTCACGTTCACCAATTGATAAACCTTGCGTCATATAGCTATAGAAAAAGGCTTCTTTGGCTTCTGAGCCTAAGCCTTTGCTTTGGGCTAAATGAATAATACGATGTGCATTGAAGGTGTTCCCTGAGTTGGCATTTTCCCAATTAAATTGGATCCCTTCCTCAGCAGCCATAGCGGCAATATTACGTTGCATATCTTCAACATCGGCAACGGTGCGTCCATATTTTTGCGCGAGGCGTTCAGAATTTGAAACTTCCTGACGAGTGGGTGCTTCTGGATCAAGTTCATAGCTGTGCCAATGCACTTCAAGTTCTACACCCGCTTGTTTCGCTGCCGCTTCCAAACGTTTTTTACCAATATAACAAAATGGGCAAACCACATCTGACCAAATATCTACGCGCATGAGCAATCTCTTCTCTTTTCTTGCCTACATTGATGGGGGTGGCTGGCAAAATTTAAAGCATGAAAGTTGAATTAAAAGCTCATTTGGCAGCAAAAATTGGCAGTCTTTTCGCTGAATAAATAACCAGTTGTATTCTGAATCGCGTTATCATATTGAAAAGTCAGTCGAAGGGAGTCTCGTATGCCAAAGATTTTTTTAATCTTAGCGTTAGCGACATGTACTGTATTTGGTTGGATGTTTTATCAGTATTCGGTACAACAAGACGAGTTAAGTCAAATTAAAGACTATCAAACAGTATTGTATGAAAAAGCAGAACTCATTTATCAACAAGCCCAAGATTGGTCGAAACCGATTGATATCAATGTGTCAGATAATCATTTGCAGGGCGATTATAAAGTGATGGCAGACTTTGTCCTGAGCGATATGATTCAAAATGCTGAAGCAAGAAATCAGTATTTACGTGAACTCAAAGCGCTGCATTGGGATCAGTTTTTAAATATTGATCGTTTAGAGAAAGATCGGAAACAGAATTTTATCGAAACTGAGCAAATGTTAAAACAAGTCCATCTTTTGACCGCCCAGTATCAACAACAAACTCAGCAACGTGAAGAAGATACTTTAGATCGAGCGAAGCATTTATCGATTAAAGCCAACTTGAGACATCAGTTGGCAGATAGCTTACGTGAAAGTCGGGACAGTGATCAAACCCATGCTTTATTTGCATTAGAGTTGCAGATATTAAGCAAGGCCGATGCTTTATTTGAGATTTTAAAAAACAATAAATGGCAGAAAAACCAGCAGACGTTTATGTTTTATGAAGATCAACCCTTAAAGCAATTTAATGCTTTATATGGAGAGATATTGCAGTTGAATGCAGAAATAGAAAAAATTAAAAAGCAAAATCGTAAAGCGATTGAACAGCGTTTATAGCATTTGAATTCGCTATGATTTTGAAATAGAGCTTGGTTGAATTGAATCGTCGAGGATCGAGATATAGGAAATTATGTATTTTAAATGCGAATTTCAGCCATAAAAAAGCGTACCGAAGTACGCTTTTTATATGAATTACTGATGCTGCTTAAGCAATTTTAGCTTCTGCTTGAGCAACAAGCATTTGACCTTGCTCTTCAAAGTTGACATGCCAAGACAATGCTTCACGAAGAAGGTGAGGGGTATGTCCGCCTTTTGCACAAGAACGATCAAAGTAGTCATTCAATGCATCACGGTACATTGGGTGTGCACAGTTGTCGATAATGGCACGCGCACGTTCACGTGGTGCTAAACCGCGTAAATCCGCAAGACCTTGCTCAGTCACTAAAATATCAACATCATGTTCAGAGTGATCGATATGCGATGCCATTGGTACGATTGAAGAGATGTCACCACCTTTTGCAATCGACTTGGTCACAAAAATAGCCAAATGAGCATTACGCGCGAAGTCACCTGAACCACCAATACCGTTCATCATTTTAGTACCACAAACGTGAGTTGAGTTTACGTTGCCGTAAATATCAAATTCGAGTGCAGTGTTAATGCCGATAATACCTAAACGACGCACCAATTCAGGATGGTTCGAAATTTCTTGTGGGCGAAGCACCAATTTGTCTTTATATGCGTCAAGGTTGTTAAACACTTTTTCGCCATATTTAGCAGAAAGTGTAATTGAGCTACCTGAAGCAAATTTCATTTTGCCCGCATCAATCAATTCGAAAGTACAGTCTTGTAGTACTTCTGAATACATGACTAAATCTTCAAAGTTTGAGTCTTTAAGACCCGTCAATACGGCATTGGCAATAGAACCGATACCGGCTTGTAATGGACCTAAATTTTTCGGTAAACGACCTGCGGCAACTTCTTGTTCGAAGAAATTGATCAAGTGGTTTGCAATACCTTGAGTTTCATCATCTGGTTCAGTCACAGTTGATGGAGAGTCATGATATTCATTGTTAATCACGATACCGACAATTTTAGCAGGGTCGATATTGATGGCATGTGTACCAATACGTTCATCGACCTGAGTTAAAGGAATTGCTTGACGTGTTGGACGATAGCTTGGGATATAAATATCGTGTAGACCTTCAAAAGCAGGGCTTAAGTTGGTGTTGATTTCGACAATCACTTTTTCAGCAAAAATGGCAAAGCTTGCAGAGTTACCCACTGAAGTGGTTGGAATAATCCCGCCATCTTCAGTAATCGCAATGGCTTCAATGATGGCAACATCAGGCTTTTTAAGCTGAAGGTTACGCATTTGTTCAACCGTTTCAGACAAATGCTGATCGATGAACATTACTTCGCCGTTGTTGATGGCTTTACGTAAAGTATTGTCGACTTGGAATGGTAAACGACGAGCAAGCACACCAGCTTCAGTCAATTGTTTGTCTAGGTCATTACCCAAACTTGCACCGGTAATTAACGTGATTTTTAAAGGATTTTCCTTTGCTTGTTTTACAAGTGCTAAAGGTACAGCTTTTGCTTCACCTGCACGAGTAAAACCACTCATTCCTACAGTCATACCATCTTGGATAAAAGTAGCAGCTTGTTCTGCGCTCATGACTTTGTCATGAAGTGACGCTAAACGAATACGATCTAAAGACATGGTTTAAGCTCAATTCTTGTTCGAAACTAGACAGATTGTACCGTCCTAAAAACAAATTGTGCATGCCTGTTAGGCTAAGGTCTAATTTTTTGAGAAAATGTGGGTATAACGATTTTTTATGGTTTTTAATTGATTGATTTTAATGATCTAAAAATCAACAGCTGCATGGTGAAATAAAACTGTTTGTTGTTTATTTGATCAGTATTAAAAGCGTTCACTGAATGTTTGTTTAATTTTTCCTAATGTGGAGCTATGTATATTCTCCTCAATTTTATCTTGAACAATAGGTAAAGAAATAAGTGCTTCTAAACCGCCTTCAGGTCGATTATGCAGCGTGAGTTGACCTTGGTGGATGTCAACAATACGTTTAACAATGGCTAATCCCAAACCACTGCCTTGTACGGTACGGGCTTCATTGCCTCGAACAAAGGGCTGCATTAAGTCTTCAATTTGATCCTCAGGAATACCCTCACCATGATCTGCAACACTAATAAAAATATGATCGTTTTCAACTTTTGCTGACAATTCAATGGGTTCAGCGCCATAGCGTTTTGAGTTATTAATTAAATTACCAATCAGGCGTTTAAGCGAGAGACTTCGCGCTTGAATCACGGGAATGTCTTCAGCTTTGAAACGAATATCTAAAGGTTTGAACTGCACCACTAATTCTTGTAACAATATATTAATGTCGGTGTCTTGTATTTCCTCATCTGAACCGTCACGCATATAGGAGATAAACTGATTCAGAATGGCATCCATATCTTCTACATCATAAATTAAACCTTCTTTGAGAAAGTCATCATCAGGCATCATTTCTGCACTTAAGCGAATACGGGTTAAAGGCGTGCGTAAGTCATGGGAAATGCCAGCCAGCATAATACGGCGGTCGCGTTCAGCTTGATCCAAGGTATAGATCATATGATTAAAGGCTTGGTTCACCTCACGGATTTCTTGTGGCCCATGATTGGTTTCAAGATAAGGTGCAGAACCGGTTTTACTATAATTATTGGCAGCATTTTGCAAACGACGTAAAGGGCGGTTGAGCTGGCGCACCAGTGTTAAAATGATGGCAGCAGCAATCAGGGGCACACCCAGCAACCAGCCAAAGACCAGTTCAGGGCTATAGTTGGCATAGGTTTTCAAAGGTTCACGCACCCAGTGCCCATTCATTTCAGGGGTCTGAATCCAAATGCGTGGGCTGGGTTTAAATTGGAAATAGACCGTCACATTTTCAACTTTGAGTTCTTTGGCGAGCTTTTTTTCAATTTGATTGGTAAAAAATTCAGCAATGACTTTGTCGCGAACGCTAGGATATTCTTTGGGGTCGGTGATGTATTCAATACCGACACGATTTTTTAACCAAGTGTCGACATCGACTTCGGCATCATTATGGAAAATACGTAAATCGGGATTGTTAATGATTTCGAGTTCAACACCCAAATATCGGGCATGTTGCTGAATTTCTGGAAGGTAGAGGGTACGCCAAAAGAACCACAACGACATAAATAAACTGAAAAATACAATGAATAACACCAGCACGGTGGTACGCATGGCAGCAGAACGAGGCTTTATTTTGTCCAAAAAACGTTCCGAACGCGTCCGTTTTTTTTCTGAATACGCTTCGTAATCGGTAAATTTCTGTGGGTCGATGGGTTCGAGTTTCACGCCTGATTCCTATGGTGAATCTGAAGTATTTTATTTGTTGAATTTTGAAGGAGTCTTACCGAATTAATTCTAATGGTAGGAGCTCGTATTGTTCTTTTAAAAAAAAACCAAAAACTTTGCCATTCGCTGAACTCGCGCACTTCAATGCGAGCCTTTAATTGAGGGTTAGCTCAAACAGCAGCGAATGGCGTTAAGGGACAAATATATGGTTCATATTGTCAGATTTTTTTCTTATTCCGCGCCATCTGGAACAAAGACATAGCCGACACCCCAAACAGTTTGGATATAACGCGCACGGGCTGGATTTTCTTCAACCAGACGACGTAAACGTGATACTTGTACGTCAATTGAGCGTTCCATCGCACCCCATTCACGACCACGGGCCAAATTCATCAATTTGTCACGGGTAAGTGGTTCACGTGGATGTTGTACTAAGGCTTTCAGTACAGCGAATTCACCCGTGGTTAAGGTCACTACCTGACCTTCACGAGTCAGGGTACGTGTGGATAAATCCAGTGACCATGGACCAAAACTGACCACTTCCATATGTTGGCTTGGCGCACCTGGAACTTCGCGGACTTGACGGCGTAGTACGGCACGAATACGTGCTAACAGTTCATTTGGATTAAAGGGTTTTGGTAGGTAGTCATCTGCACCGGCTTCAAGTCCTGCAATACGATCAGAATCACTGCCACGTGCAGTCAGCATAATAATCGGGGTGTCGATGTTCGATTGACGTAAACGACGACAAATACTCAGACCATCTTCAACCGGAAGCATGAAATCAAGCACGATGAGGGAGAAAAGTTCACGCTGTAACAAACGATCCATTTGTGTTGCATCGTGTGCCGTTTTCACTACGAAGCCTTTATCTTCCAGAAAGCGCTGCAATAACGTACGCAATCGCACATCATCATCCACAACGAGAATGCGTTCGACGCGATCAGTTTCGGTGTGTACTGGATCTGTTTTTTCAGCAGGTACAACTAAACTCATGATGTGCTCCTTTATTCTTTATTGTCATCGTAAACAAAAGTTCGGATAGCCTTGAGTATACGATTCATTTGTATCTGTTTACTATGCTCTAAAGCAACAAATATTGCAGATAAAATCAAGACATAGATACCAAATGTATACATCTAATTGGTCATTAATCTTGCTAAACATGCAGACTAAAAATGAACTTATCCCTTAATTTTGTAGCGAAGTATGAAAAAAACATGGATTGGCAATATTGACCACTTATGAATTTAATAAAAACAATTGTGGATTTTATGGTCTTGGTCTTTATAATCATGCCATTTAGTACTTATCCTTGTGGGATCAAACACGATGACTGACTTAGTTCAGCAGTTAGCAAAAGAAATTGCCGTACGTCCAAATCAAGTAGAAGCTGCCATCAAGCTGATTGATGAAGGTGCAAGCGTTCCTTTTATTGCACGTTACCGTAAAGAGGTAACTCAGGGCTTAGACGATACGCAGTTACGCCAACTTGACACGCGTTTATCGTATTTGCGCGATTTATTTGAACGCCGAGAAAAAGTTATTGAATCTCTGAAAGAACAAAATAAATTGTCAGATGATTTATTAACGCGTGTAAATGCTGCTGAAACAAAGAATGTTTTAGAAGAACTGTATGCACCGTATCGTCCAAAACGTACCAGTAAATCATTTAAAGCCAAAGAAGCTGGCTTAGCACCGATTGCGGCAAAAATCTTTGCAGAGCAAGTCGATCCAACTGAAGCTTTGGCTGGTTTTAGTCATGAAGATTATCCTGATGTTGAAAGTCAGCTTGATGCGATTCAGCATATTTTAATTGATGACTGGGCGCAGAACATTGCTTTAACCACAGAGCTTAAAGCAACATTTGCCAAAACAGCAGTGCTTAAAAGTTTAGTGGCCAGTGATGAGAAAAAAGAAGTCGGTAAAAAATTCCGTGATTACTTCGATTTTTCTGAAAACTTTAATAAAGTGCCATCACATCGTTTATTGGCAATGTTACGTGGCCGTCAAGAAAATGTATTGAACTTAAAAGTGGATGGTGAAAATGATGCACCACTGAATCGGATTGAAACTGAATATCATCTTGATTCAGTTCAACCCCAAGCACGTGCAGACTATTTAAAACAAACTGCAAAACTGTTTTGGCTAGGTAAAATTCGTCCACAAATCGAACATTCATTGTTAACTGAAAAACGTCTGATCGCTGAAGCTGAAGCGATGGATGTATTTGCTGAAAATTTACGTCATTTATTGCTTTCAGCACCTGCTGGTTCTCGTTGTACCTTAGGTGTAGATCCAGGGATCCGTACGGGCGTGAAATTGGCTGTTGTCAATGCATCGGGTGATGTGGTTGCGCATAGCACGGTTTACCCATTTGCACCGAAAGAAGACAAAGCCGGTTCAATTGCTGAACTTGCGCGTTTGTGCCGTGAGTTTGATGTCGATTTAATTGCCATTGGTAATGGCACTGCAAGCCGTGAAACAGAAGCGGTGGTTGCAGAGATGATGACACAAAATCCTGATTTGAAATTGACGCGTGTTTCAGTGAGTGAAGCAGGGGCATCGGTTTATTCAGCATCTGAATTGGCATCTGCTGAACTGCCAGAATTAGACGTTTCTATTCGTGGTGCAGTTTCTATTGCACGTCGTTTACAAGATCCGCTTGCTGAGCTGGTGAAAATTGATCCGAAATCAATCGGTGTAGGTCAATATCAACATGACGTGAACCAAGCAGGACTTGCAAAAACGCTTGAAGCGGTGGTTGAAGACTGTGTGAACTCTGTCGGTGTGGATGTGAATACAGCCTCCGCTGCAATTTTGGGTTATATCGCAGGCTTAAATAAATCCATTGCACAGCAAATTGTAGAATACCGTAAAGACAATGGTCGTTTTGATAACCGTCAAGCATTGAAGAATGTGCCGCGTTTAGGCGAACGTACTTTTGAGCAAGCGGCAGGTTTCCTACGCATTCAAGAAGGTTCGGAACCGCTTGATGCTTCAGCCGTTCACCCTGAAAGTTATGCTTTGGTGAGCAAAATTGTTGCTGCTAAAGCGACCACAGTAAAAGATATAATTGGTAATTCTGAAATCATTCGTCAAGTGAATGCAGAAGAGTTCGCCGATGAAAAATTTGGTCTTCCAACCATTCAAGACGTATTAAACGAGCTGGATAAACCGGGTCGTGATCCACGTCCAGAATTCCGTACGGCAAAATTCCGTGAAGACATTACTGACGTATCACAATTGACTGAAGGCTTGCAGCTTGAAGGTGTGATTACCAATGTGACTAACTTTGGTGCTTTTGTCGATGTTGGTGTACACCAAGACGGTTTGGTGCATATTTCTGAATTGGCAAATGAATTTGTTGCAGACCCACATAAAGTCGTGAAACCGGGTCAAATTGTGCAAGTACGTGTCTTGCAAGTTGATGCTGAACGTAACCGTGTGAACTTGTCGATGCGTCCTGAAGGTTCGGAAGCACCAGTAAAGGCACAGCGTCAACCACGTCGTGAGCAAAATGGTCAAAATGAACCACGTGGTGAGCGTAAGCCGCAGGCTAAACGTCCGCAAACTGCACGCCCTCAAGGTGATCACGCACAAGCGAAGAAACCGCAATCGGCTAAACCACAAGAGCAAAAAATTGGTGGTTTAGGTGCATTGTTATTACAAGCAGGGATTAAAGGTTCAAAGTAATCTTTAAACGCTAAAAAAAACCTCCCAATTTGGGAGGTTTTTTTATGCGAGTTTTGGCACGATCCAACTACAAATAATCAGCATAATGCCCAAATGACCCAACTTGCGGGTGATTTTTTCTAATGTTGAAACTTGGACTGGAGCGTGTTGCGATGTGGCTTTACTTTTGAGTGCTGCAATCGACTTGTTGAAATGTAAGAATATGCCTAGGTCGATACAAATGAGAATTGTGCCGACATTACTGACGATTTCCATTAATTCATAATTTTGTTGATAAATAGAACTGGCAATTTGGTAGCCAAGAAATAGGGCAAAAGCAAAACAACCCAATTGGAACATAACAGCCGCAATGCGCATAAAAATCTAAAAGAAAAAAGAGTAGCTGTTTATAACATAAAAAAGCCAGTCTTATGACTGGCTTTCATTTATCACAATTTTACCAATGTTCGCCTGGGAATAGACGTGCATATGCTTTTTGTACCCAATTGAGTTTTTGTGGTTCGCCCACTGAAGCTGAAGAGCTTGGGAATAGGTTATAACCAATCGACATCAATTTATTATTGACATCTGGTGCAATAGAATAGGTGATAGAGGCTAAACGACCTAAGTTAGTCGCTACTTTCTTCGGACGTTTGATAATCGCATAAGCAATTAAGTCAGCCGCTTGTTCTGGCGATAATGTTGGTACGTACTTATAAATTTTAGTCGGTGCAATCATTGGTGTGCGTACCAATGGCATATAAACCGAAGTAATGGCAATTTTATGTGAATGAACTTCTGCCGACAGACAACGGCTGAAAGCATCTAGTGCAGCTTTAGAGGCAACATAGGCTGAAAAACGCGTTGCATTCGCCAATACACCAATCGAGCTGATGTTGATGATATGACCATCACGACGATCCATCATTTGTGGCAAGATGTTCATTACTAAACGGATTGCACCGAAGTAATTGAGCTGCATGGTACGTTCAAAATCATGGAAACGATCTGATGATTCATGCACGGCACGACGAATTGAACGCCCTGCATTATTAATTAAAATATCAATATGATCGACAGAGGCTAAAATTTGTTGAGATACATCATCAATCGATTTCATATCATTTAAATCACATGGAAAAACGGAAGCCTTTCCACCTTTAGCCTCAATTTCTGCTTTGACTTCATCTAATGTCTCTTTGGTACGTGAGACCAATAAAACATGCGCACCGGCATCGGCAAGTTTATGTGCCGCGGTTAAGCCGATACCACTGGATGCACCGGTGATTAAAACAACTTTACCCTTCACTTTATTTTGAAAAAGTTTCTCTAGTTTTGAATTCACGCTGTAGTTTCCTTATTTGTATAGAATAAACTTCTAGATTATGTTTTTTATAGTCGATTATTGGGCTCAAATACTGGGGGAATTGAGCTGTTCTCATGTGGCATATAATAACCAATGTTTAAAAAAAATCCATAAATAAGTTGTTGAATTTATAAATATAATTAGAGTAATTGCTCTATTGTTGTCCGCTCTGTAATTGGATTATTACATAGACATTCTGATTGGTGAAGAATATAAATTAAATTAAAAATAAATAATCAGAAAGTGAAAGGCTAAGAAACCTTCTTCCTGTTAGAAAGAAGGTTCAAAATATGCTGCAATAAGAACTGTTAAACGTGTGCCAGTGCTTGTGCTAAATCGGCAATCAAATCATCAATGTGTTCAATTCCCACAGATAGGCGAACCATATCAATACTGACACCCGCAGATTTCAATTCAGCTTCATTCAATTGACGATGGGTGGTGGTGGCTGGGTGGCAAGCTAAACTTTTGGCATCGCCAATATTGACCAGACGGGTAAAGAGTTGTAGTGCATCAATAAAGCGCGTGCCGCCTTCTAAACCGTCTTGTACCCCAAAGGATAAAATGGCAGAGGGTTTGCCTTGGACATATTTTTGTGCCAAAGCATGCTGTGGGTGGTCTTTTAGACCCGCATAGTTGACCCATTGTACTTTAGGGTGTTGCTGTAAATATTCAGCCACTTTTTGCGCATTTTCAGTGTGGCGTTCCATGCGTAAATTTAAAGTTTCTAAACCTTGCAGGATTAAAAATACACTCAGTGGGCTAATTGCAGCCCCCGTATTACGTAAAGGCACCACGCGGGCACGTGCGATGTAAGCGGCTTCACCTAAGGCTTCAACGTAGTTCACACCGTGGTAACTTGGATCGGGTGTATTTAAAACTTTAAAACGCTCAGGATATTTGCCCCACGGGAACTTGCCACTATCCACAATGGCACCGCCAATCGAGTTGCCATGACCGCCAATATATTTGGTCAGTGAATGCACCACAATGTCAGCCCCATGTTCAAAAGGTTTCAGTAGGGCAGGTGTTGCAACAGTATTGTCGACAATCACTGGTACGCCATATTCATGGGCAATTTTTGCAATGGCTTCTAAATCAATAATATTACCCAATGGATTACCAATCGACTCGACAAAGACCAGTTTGGTTTTATCATCAATTAAGCCACGTAGCGCTTCAGGATCTTGATAGTCAAAGAAACGCACTTCAATGCCTTGCTTAGGTAAGGTATGCGCGAATAAGTTATATGTACCGCCATATAAGGTTGAAACCGAGGCAATATTGTCACCTGCTTCAGCAATGGTCTGAATCGAATAAGTAATTGCTGCCATGCCTGACGCCAAAGCCAAAGCCCCAATACCCCCTTCAAGTGCAGCCAAGCGTTGCTCTAAAACAGCCGTGGTTGGGTTCATAATGCGAGTGTAAATATTGCCCTGCACCTTTAAATCAAATAAATCGGCCCCATGTTGTGTATTGTCAAAGGCATAAGATGTGGTTTGATAAATAGGCACTGCCACGGCTTTGGTGGTGGCTTCTGGGCTATAGCCTGCATGTATGGCAAGGGTTTCGTCTTTGTAGGTCATGTTTACATCATCTTCGTGAGTTAAATATTGATTGAGTTTAGCATTTCTATATATGAATCAAAGTGCTATTTAAATGAAATTGTTATCTTAAATCCTTATATTAATGATGTTTTTTCAATCCAAGCTGAAAAAAAATAACGGGCTATCAGGATGTTTAAAAAATCGACATGCGCTGAGTTGTAACATTCTATTGAAGATGAGAGCTATGCCTTATTTTTTCGCTGCTTTCATCGTATAATGCCCCAAATATTTGTTCACATCATGTTATTTACATTGTGTGAATGTTGCTTTTTCTATAGAGGAGTCCTACGTGGCCCAATATATTTACACGATGAACCGTGTGTCGAAGATGGTTCCGCCTAAGCGCGAAATCTTAAAAGACATCTCTTTATCATTTTTCCCAGGTGCCAAAATTGGTGTACTTGGTTTAAACGGTGCAGGTAAATCTACCTTGCTTCGTATTATGGCTGGCGTAGATAAAGATTTCTCAGGTGAAGCACGTGCTCAACCGGGTATTAAAATCGGCTATCTTGAGCAAGAACCACCATTAGATCCAAATAAAGATGTTCGTGGTAACGTTGAAGATGGTCTGCGTGAACCACTGGACGCTTTGGCGCGTTTGGATGAAGTGTTTGCCGAATATGCAGCAGAAGATGCTGACTTTGATGCACTTGCGAAAGAGCAAGAAAAATTAGAGTCGATCATTCATGCTTGGGATGCACATAACTTAAGCAACCAAATGGATCAAGCTGCTGCAGCGTTGAACCTTCCTGCTTGGGATGCAGATGTAAACTTGCTTTCAGGTGGTGAACGCCGCCGTGTTGCACTGTGCCGTTTGCTTTTGTCTAAGCCAGACATGTTGCTTCTTGATGAACCGACCAACCATTTGGATGCAGAATCTGTCACTTGGTTAGAGCGTTTCTTGAAAGACTTCGCTGGTACTATCGTAGCAATTACGCATGACCGTTATTTCTTGGATAACGTGGCTGAGTGGATTCTTGAGCTTGACCGTGGCATGGGTATTCCTTACCAAGGTAACTATACCAATTGGTTGGAACAGAAAAATGCCCGTTTAGAGCAAGAAAACAAGCAAGAAGAATCTTTTGCTAAAGCATTGAAGAAAGAACTTGAATGGGTTCGTTCTAATGCCAAAGGTCAGCAAAAGAAAAATAAAGCGCGTATGGAGCGTTTTGAAGAGCTGAACTCTAAAGAATTCCAACAACGTAATGAAACTTCAGAAATCTATATTCCACCTGGCCCACGTTTGGGTAACAAGGTGGTTGATGTTGAAGGCATCAGTAAATCGTTTGATGGTCGTTTATTGTATGAGAACTTAACTTTCTCTGTTCCACCAACAGCAATTGTGGGTATTGTCGGGCCAAATGGTGCGGGTAAAACGACACTATTCCGTATGATGACAGGCGAACAGCAGCCAGATACCGGTACGGTAACACTGGGCGAATCGGTTAAAGTCGCTTATGTGGGTCAGTTGCGTGACACCTTAGATGATAAGAAAACGGTTTGGGAAGAAATTTCTGGCGGTTTAGATATCTTACGTATTGGTGATTACGAAATCGCATCGCGTGCCTATATCGGTCGTTTTAACTTTAAAGGTCAAGATCAGCAAAAACGCGTAGGCGAATTGTCTGGTGGTGAACGTAACCGTTTACAACTGGCGAAAATCCTACAAATGGGCGCAAACGTGATCTTACTGGATGAGCCATCGAACGACTTGGATATCGAAACTTTACGTGCGCTTGAGGATGCCATTCTGGTCTTCCCAGGTACAGTAATGGTGGTATCGCATGACCGTTGGTTCTTAGACCGTATTGCAACGCATATCTTATCGTTTGAAGATGATCAACCTGAATTCTACGCGGGTAACTATGCTGAATATGAAGCATACCGTCAGTCACGTTTAAGTGATGCTGGTGTACAAAAGCGTGCTAAATACAAAAAAATTGGCGTTTAATTGCTTATTTTGATGTGATTAAAAAAACCAGCCTACGGGCTGGTTTTTTCTGCGCTGTTTATGCTTTGTTTTATAGATTAAGCAGCAGGTGTTTTAACCCCTAAGCTGATAATGGTGTAATACTGATTTTGAGGTGTGGCTTTACTTTCGATTTTTTCACTCACTTCCAGTAAATAGCTCCCTGCATTCGGGAAAGTAAGTGTCGCTGTTCCATTGGGATTTACAGCCACCGTTTGCGCTTGTTTATCGGTTGTCCCTTGGGCACGAATCAGTACTTCGGCATGGGCAAGTGCTTTGCCTGCTTTGCTTAGTTGAAGCTGAACAGGTTGCCCAGCCACAATTTCATTCGGGTGGGTTTGAAAGGTCACTTGAATGGGTGCTGGAGTGGCTGCGATTGGCGACGTGGTTTGTTTACTGATATAACTTTGAATACTCCACTCGCGAATTGTATCGATCTTCTTCGGTGTTTTTCCTTTAAAGTCACTTGGAATTACATAGTCACGTTCACTCAGTGCTGGGACTTTATCTGCGGTAACATCTGCAAAAACTTTCCATTGTTTATTATGTTGTACATACTGAATTGGATAAGAGGTTTTGCCATAAACCGTGTAAGTGCCTTGTTCAGGTAATTTGAGATCGAATGCACTCACCGACTCTAGCTGACTTTGCGGTTGAATACTGATTTGGGTCTGGTTGGGCTGAATCACGCTAAACTGAACATCTTTCAAGGCATATTCTGCATTTAATGCTTCTTCTGCGTAGCCACTGAGCATAGAAATTTGTGTATTTGCAGTCAGGTAACTTAAAGGTGCAATATAAGGTTCATGCGCTTGGCTATATGAGCAGGCGAGTAAAGCCAAAACTAAATATTTTTTCATCAGTAGCTTCCTGAATATTTCTGGTGTGTTTTCATGGGATAATTGAATTAAAGGCAAGTAAGTATATCGAGGAATGGGTTTAATTGATAATAGTAATGATTATCAATATTAATTTAAGAGTCGGAAAATTGAAATTTAAAAAAAATCCATCAAACAAGAAGAAGGGGATGCAATGAGTAGCCATCATGGGCATGATCATAGTCATGCCGTTGTGACTGAAGACAATGCAAAAAAACTCACTTTTGCATTAATATTAACCACATCATTTTTAGTGATTGAAGTGATTGCGGGCTTTATCACGCAAAGCTTGGCATTGCTGTCTGATGCTGCACATATGTTTACGGATGCAGCAGCTTTGGCGATTGCTTTGGTGGCGATTAAAATTGGCAAACTTCCCGCGGACGATAAAAGAACCTTTGGTTATCAGCGTTTCGAGATTCTTGCCGCGCTGTTTAATGCCTCTATGTTGTTTGTTGTGGCGATGTATATTTTATATGAGGCTTATCAGCGCTTTTCACATCCGCCTGAAATCCAAAGCTTAGGCATGATGATTGTGGCCGCGATTGGTTTAGTGATTAACCTGATTTCAATGCGTATTTTATTTTCCAGTTCCAAAGATAGTCTTAATATTAAAGGGGCTTATCTGGAGGTTCTTAGTGATGCATTGGGTTCGGTTGGTGTGATTATCGGTGCTGTGGTAATTTATGTGACCCACTGGATGTGGGTGGATACTTTAATTGCGGTGCTGATTGGTTTTTGGGTGTTGCCAAGAACGTGGATTTTGCTCAAACAAAGTATCAATATTTTGCTTGAAGGCGTGCCTGAAGAAATTGACATTGAAAAATTGCGCAATGATCTTCTAAATTTAAAAGATGTGGAAAGTATTCACCAACTCAAAGTCTGGGCAATTACGTCAAAGAATGTGCATTTGACCGTACATTTGTATGCACCACAGGCGGATCATAATGCTTTGTATCGTGAAGCATTGGAAATATTAAGCCATGAGCATGGCATCACTGAAATGACACTACAGATTGAAAATGATGAATGTCTTGCCCAGTCACATTGTCAGCCCAATTCGGATCACAAGGAACATTTACATGATCATGATGGGCATTCACATCAGCACCTCGGCTGAACATCGGGCTGATGTGAAAATAGATTTTCTTTTAAATTTCCCACTCGTGATCACATTCACGACATTTCCATTTTTTTTGTGACTGCATAAAACCTTGCATGGAAATTTTAAAATCGGGCAAATCACGATAGAACAGGAAGCCTAAAATTAAGCACAAGACAAAAATAACCACTGTGGCCACTTGTAAAGTGGTTCCTGCGCCATCGCCAAAAATCCACATGGCAATACTGATTAACACCAATAGCAATAAAATGAAAATAGCAGAGATTAAAAACACTAAGCTTTTAGGAACGACAGGTCGAGTCGTTGGTCCGCCCGCTTGTGCAACAGGGATGATTTTAGGGCTTTGGCATTTTGGGCAACGGTATTGCATTACAACTCCACAATTTAAATCTATGCGTTATTTTAATGCTAATGCAGCAGAAAGCAAAAATATACTTGGCAGCAGCACAGTATGAATGCAATGGACATCACAGCGTACTTCATTTGAGAGGTCTTGCTGATCTATTTTGCAGGTTTAAAATAGGTACTAGAAGTAGGTACTTTAAATTAAAAAATTAGATTATTGCGATGTGGTGGAGTGCTTTTATTTGACTAGGAACCTATATCGGTGGCATTTTTGGCTTATTGATCACGATCACGCTGTATATCTGTAGTTTGGCGCTGTCTGGTAAGTAATGGCACAGAATAATCCAATAAGAATCGGATGAGGTTGGAGAAGCCGTTTTTTTGCTGTTAGATCAATTTACATATTACATAGTGTACAGATTGCATAATGTACAGATAATAAAAAAGCCACTGAATAGGTCAGTGGCTTTTTTGAATTTGGCGTCCCTACGGGGATTCGAACCCCGGTTACCGCCGTGAAAGGGCGATGTCCTAGGCCTCTAGACGATAGGGACTTATCGAGGCAACACAGGTAAAAACATGATATGGTGGAGTCAAGGAGGATCGAACTCCTGACCTCTACAATGCCATTGTAGCGCTCTACCAACTGAGCTATAACCCCCAGTCTGTGTGAGCGCAATATTAGGGGCATTGCGCTCATACGTCAACTATAAAATCAATTATACCGCATCAACTGCATCATTTTTCGGCAATTTTAAGCTTTCATTGAGTTTTTCCCACACTTTCGTTTCTTTTTTGCTCGGACCACCAACAATTTCCAGTGCATGGCGTAAACGGGCAAAGGTTAAATCTGGCCCAATGGTGACCATTGACTGCATCACAGGGGTTGAACTGGTCGAACCCGCAATTGCAATAAAGAAAGTCGGCATAAAGTCACGAAGCTTGATTTCCATTTGGCTAGCTAAATCCATCAGGGTTTGGCTAACGGTGTCATTATTCCAAGTAAATAAGCTTTCCAAGCGCCAAATTGCGAATTGTAAGCTTTGGCGAACTTGTTCTTCCGACAGTTTTTTGCTTTCAAACTGCTCTTTAGACAGTTGTGGAAATTGGTTGAAGTAGAAACCAGCCCAATTGACTGCTTCAGACAGTAAGTTGATACGCGGTTGAATGGCTGCGGCAATGTCTTCCAACATTTTACGGTCTGCTTTCCACGCTAAAAGTGTGTTAAGCAATTCAGCAGGAGAAAGTGCTTTAATCCATTGACCATTTAACCAATTGAGTTTTTCCACATCAAAAATTGGCCCCCCCAGTGAAACACGTTTGATGTCGAAGTTTTCAATCATCTCTGCCAAAGTGAATTTTTCACGTTCATCTGGCATTGACCAACCCATGCGCGCCAAATAGTTCAATAACGCTTCTGGAAGTACGCCAATGTCTTTGTAGTAATTGATTGAGGTTGGGTTTTTACGTTTAGACAATTTAGATTTGTCTGGGTTACGCAGTAATGGCATGTGACCAAGCACAGGCATTTCCCAGCCAAAATATTGATAAAGCAATTGATGCTTCGGTGCAGATGGCAACCATTCTTCGCCACGGAATACGTGAGTAATTTGCATTAAATGGTCGTCGACCACATTGGCAAGGTGATAAGTAGGTAAACCATCCGTTTTAAGCAACACTTGCATATCTACTTGTACCCATGGAATTTGCACTTCGCCACGAAGATAATCTTGTACAGTACAAATTCCTTCTTCAGGCACTTTCATGCGAATCACGTGTGGCTCACCTGCAGCAAGGCGACTTTGGACTTCTTCAGTAGATAACTTTAAACCACGACCATCGTACTTTGGCGTTTCACCACGTGCTTGTTGCTCGATACGCATTTGATCCAGTTCATCGCTGGTTGCGAAGCAGTAAAAGGCATGACCTTTTTCAACCAATTCCAGCGCGTATTGCTTATAAATTCCCATACGTTCAGACTGGCGGTAAGGTGCATGTGACCCGCCAATATCTGGGCCTTCAGACCAGTTTAGACCTAACCAACGCAATGAATCTAAAATCATTTTTTCAGATTCAGGAGTTGAGCGAAGTTGGTCAGTATCTTCAATACGAAGAATAAATTCCCCACCATGTTGCTTGGCAAAACATAAATTGAATAAAGCAATATATGCAGTGCCTACATGTGGAAAGCCTGTAGGAGAAGGGGCAATACGAGTACGAACAGTCATAATCAATATTTTCAGAATGTGAATAGATACTATTATAACGAAAAAGCCTAATCACTTAATGTTAAATTCAACATCGAAATGATTAGGCTTGATTACAACGTCTTAAGGGGGAAGACGTTTATGATGCGATTAAGAATTATTTTGAGGAAATAAGGCTTGTACGAAACGGGTAAATTTTTGATTTTGAGATGCAAAAAAGCTTTGCGTCGGTGCGACTTTAATTTCAGTAAGAACTTTTAAATCGTTATCGCTACGTAAAATATTGGTTCCTTGCTTTTGTTGCAGGAGTGCTTTTTCAATCAATGACGAGCGTTCAGGCGCAATCTTTGCGTTCATGGTTTTAATGGCAGCCGTATGCCCGACTTGAGCCATCAGACCTAAGCTTAGACTTAAACTACATATCTTGATCAACTGTGTATATTTCATTTCAACTTTCCCCTTAATACTGCCGTTTGCTACTGGAATTTACTAATTGTTGTTTTATTCTAGCACTATCATTTAAACACATAAAAAAATATAACAGTAGAACTGCATCAAACTCTTTTACAAAATGATGAAAACCAATTGAATAGGTTGCTTTGTATCAAAAAAATATGGATAGAACATGAAGATTTGTGCAGGTTATGCAGATTGATCGACATTTGTTATATTTTTAGTCATAAAAGTGTAAACATCAGCATTTAAATCGATATCTATAAAACTGCTTTTGAATAAATAAAATGATATAACCATATGATTGCTAAAATTATTTTAGATTTATATAGTGCTTAAAATCTTCAATAAGCGATTTATAAACATGAAAAAAATAATAGTGTCGACTCTTGTTGCTTTATTGGGCGGAATGACTTCACATAGCTTTGCTGGAAAAGATTTCTTGAATGTTTCCTATGACCCGACCCGTGAATTCTACCAAGAATATAATCAAGCTTTTGGCACATTTTGGAAACAACGGACAGGGCAAGACGTAGACTTTAAACAATCGCATGGCGGATCGGGGAAACAAGCACGTTCGGTCATTGATGGTTTACAAGCCGATGTGGTGACTCTTGCTTTAGCCAATGATATTGAGGAAATTGTCAATGCTGGGCTAATTCATAAAAACTGGCAAAAACAGTTTCCCAATAATTCTGCACCGTATACTTCAACGGTAGTATTTTTAGTGCGTAAGGGTAATCCTAAAAATATTAAAGATTGGAATGATTTAACTAAATCAGGTGTAGAAATTATTACGCCAAATCCTAAAACGGGGGGTGCACCACGTTGGATCTACCTTTCTGCTTGGGGCTATGCTTTAAAACAGCCGGGTGGCAATGATGCCAAAGCAAAAGCGTTGGTGACAAAACTCTACGGCAATGTGAAAGTGCTTGATTCAGGTGCACGCGGTTCTTTAACCACCTTTGCTGAACGTGGTATTGGCGATGTATTGTTGTCTTGGGAAAATGAGGCCTTACTGGCGACCCAAGGTTTGGGTAAAGACAAATTCCAAATTGTTTATCCTTCAATTTCAATTTTGGCAGAGCCTTCGGTTGCTATTGTTGATAAAACGGTCGATAAAAATGGTAACCGTAATTTAGCCAAAGGTTATCTCAATTATTTATATTCACCCAAAGGGCAGGATTTGGCGGCACAGCATTTTTTCCGTCCACGTAATCCACAAATTGCGGCAAAATATGCAGCACAATTTCCAAAAATTAAGCTTTTCACCATTGGTGATGTGTTTGGCGGGTGGGCAAAAGCGCAGAAAACGCATTTTGTAAATGGGGCGATTTTTGATCAGATTTATAGCAGTAAACAATAAATAAATGACCTGATGTTATTGCGTGTTAGGAAGTGGATAGCGACTGTTATCCATTTTTATTATATATAGTGCATAAAATGCTATAAATATAGAATAAGTAAACTGTATTTAAATTTTCTAAACTAAAACAATAAATTAAAATAAAATATCTAATTTAATAGATTTTTCAGTAAGTTGAATGGATTGCGATTTATGAATTTATTTCATATATTTAGCATCAATCAAGATGAGTTGTTTGTATCGTAATGAAAATTCAATTTAAAGCTTTATTCAGTGCAGCATTGCTGGCAACCGGTATAGCTTTTACTGCCACGTCTGCTCAAGCAGCAGATCGTGATTTTTTAAATGTATCTTATGATGCAACGCGCGAATTTTATGATGAATTTAATCACTCCTTTGGTACGTATTGGAAACAGCGTACCGGTTATACGGTAAATTTCAAACAGTCACACGGTGGCTCGGGTAAGCAAGCCCGCTCTGTGGTCGATGGTTTGCAAGGCGATGTCGTGACTTTAGCTTTAGCCAACGATATTGAAGAAATTGTAAAATCAGGTCAAATTCAGCCGGGTTGGCAAAAAGAGTTTCCGTATAATTCTGCACCTTATACCTCAACCATCGTTTTTATGGTGCGTAAAGGCAATCCGAAAAAGATTAAAGACTGGTCTGATTTAACCAAACCGGGCGTACAAATTATTACGCCAAATCCTAAAACAGGCGGTTTACCGCGTTGGGTGTATTTATCGGCTTGGGGTTATGCGTTAAAACAACCCGCTGGTACGGATGCAACCGCCAAAGATTTTGTCGGAAAAATGTACCGTAACGTCAAAGTCATGGACTCGGCTGCACGTGCATCGATGACCACATTTGCTGAGCGTGGTATTGGGGATGTGTTGTTGACGTGGGAAAATGAAGCTTTAGTAACGCAAAAGACTTTGGGGAAAAATAAGTTCGATATCATCTATCCATCTATTTCAATTTTAACCGAACCTTCAGTTGCCATTATTGATAAGACGGTGGAAAAAAATGGCAATAAATGGTTAGCCAAAGGTTATATCAATTATTTGTATTCACCCTTGGGTCAAGAGATGGCAGCCAAGCATTTCTATCGTCCGCGTAATGCTGAAGTGTTGGCAAAATACAAAGCACAATTTCCGCCATTAAAAACATTCACGATTGATGAAGTGTTTGGTGGTTGGGCGCAAGCACAAAAAACGCACTTTGTGAATGGTGCAACTTTTGATCAGATTTATAATACGCGTAAGTAATTGATAGACGTGTGATTTTAGAAGCCTCCTTGTTGGAGGCTTTTTTTATTGAATATTGGAAAAAGTTAAAACGGTTTTCTCTATAGAAAGTAATATTTATCTACAAAAAGACGTTTGGAGCTTTATGAAAACAAGGTAATAATGTGCAGTTACACTTTTCATAGTATTGATTGAACCCTTATGTCGCATATTTCTGTATTACTTCACGAAACTGTTGATGCCTTATTGGCAGATCGCAATACAGGAATTTATGTCGATGGTACGTTTGGCCGAGGGGGGCATACGCGTTTATTGTTGTCTAAATTAGATGAAAATGCCCGTGTCTATGGTTTTGACAAAGACCCACAGGCTTTGGAAACTGCGGCAATCTTAGAACAAGAAGATCCACGTTTTAAAATCATCCATGCTAGTTTTGCCGATTTAAAACAAGAACTTGAAGAACGTGGAATTGGTTTGGTGGATGGTGTGATGGCCGATTTAGGCGTGTCTTCGCCACAGCTGGATCAGGCAGAACGTGGTTTTAGTTTTATGAAAGATGGTCCACTGGATATGCGCATGGACAATTCACAAGGCCCAACTGCGGCTGAGTGGTTGGTCAATATCGAAGAAGAAGCTTTGGCCAATGTGATTTTCCAATATGGTGAAGAGCGTTATAGCCGCCGTATTGCCAAAGCCATTAAAGCTGCGGGCTATATTGACACCACTGCACAATTAGCAGAAATTGTGAAAGTCGCGCATCCGAAATGGGAAAAAAATAAACATGCAGCAACACGAACTTTTCAGGGGATTCGTATTGCCATTAATAAAGAATTAGAAGATATTGAAGCGTTCTTACCGCAAGCGGTTGATGTACTTAAAACAGAGGGACGTTTAGCGGTCATTAGTTTCCACTCGCTAGAAGATCGTTTAATTAAACAATTTATTCAAAAGGAATCAACTTTAGCAGAAGATACCAGTTGGGGTATGCCACAAGAACGGGAAGATACCCGTCGGTTAAAGAAAATTTCCCGAGTCCGTGCCAGTGAAGCAGAAATCAAAGCCAATTTTCGTTCACGTAGTGCATGGCTTAGAGTTGCAGAACGCTTAGCTTTAAAAGGCGAATAATGAAAACTGAAGTTGTTGAAAAAAAAGCAGAAAAATTGGCGATGAAAAAAATCATCAGTTATATCATTTTATTGGTCTTGGTTTTTGTGAGCGCAATTATGGTGGTATTTCAAGTTTTTGAATATCGTCATGATTATCGTGAACTGAGTGCTTTTAACCGAGAAAAAGATGATCTGAATGCCGAGTGGGGGCGTTTGCTGATTGAGCAACAAACCTTTGGTGCGACTGCACAAATTGGCACACGCGCAGTGACCCAATTACGTATGTACTCGCCACCCGTGGCACAGACCGTTGTGATTTCTTTACCAATGACTTCAGAAGATAAAAAATAAGGCTAGCGGTAATATGGTGGACAAGAGAAATAAGCAAGTACGTAAAAAGCAGCAGTCTATTACGGAAAAAACCACACTAAGTGTCGATATGTGGCGTTTTTATCTGATGTGGAGTGTGGTTTTACTCTGCTTTTTAGCTTTAGTGGGACGTGCATTTTATGTGCAGATCATTAATAAAGACTTTTTACAAAATAAAGCCAATGCCAATATTTTAAGAACTGAAAAAGTAAAGGCCATGCGTGGCGTCATTTATGATCGTCACGGGGTGCCCTTAGCCATTAGTACGCCTGTCATGAAAGTGGTGATTGATCCACGTGACTATTTTGAAACTAAAAAACAGTTTGATGACATTACCGCTGAACTGGTGAAAGATCCCAAAAACCGTAAGTTAAAACGTCAATTACCCGATAAAAACTTAAATCTGGATGAACTGGCTGATGCTGTGGGTATGGATCGTGCCGAACTGAAAAAGAAAATGAACGAGCGTCCTCGTTCACGCTATTTGGTTTTGCAAAAAGAAATTCCACCTCAGCAAGCTGAATTGATTGCAAAACGTGACTTCCAAGCGGTTTATACCGAGAAAAACTATAAGCGTTACTATCCGCAGCCACAGCCGAATGCACAAATTATTGGCTTAACCAATAGTGAAGGGATCGGGATTGAAGGTCTGGAAATGCAGCTGAATACTGCTTTATCAGGTCATGATGGCGCACAGCAAGTTGTTCGTGATAAAAAAGGCAATCGTTTCAAAGATGCTGAAGTCATTAAAGAAGTAGAAGCAGGGGAAAACATCACCTTAAGTATTGACTCGCGTCTGCAATATATTATGTATCGTGAATTGACGGCTGCTGGTGTTGCCAATAACGCGCGCTCAGCAACAGCAATTGCAGTGGATATCAAAACGGGTGAAATTCTGGCGATGACCAGTTGGCCGTCTTATAACCCGAATGATAAAAATAGTTTAGGCAATAAGGATGCCATGCGTAACCGTGGTGCTGTCGATTCATTTGAACCTGGTTCAACCATGAAGCCGCTAACAGTTTCAATGGCCTTGGAAAGTGGTAAATACACGCCAAACTCAGTGGTGAATACTTCACCGGGGAGTATGCGCATTGGTAACCATACCATTCGTGATACACATAACTATGGTGCACTGACTTTGGGTGGCATTATCCAAAAATCGTCTAATGTTGGTGTTGCTAAACTTGCCTTGTCTTTGCCTTATGCCACCCTGCCGACATTTTATAAGCGAGTCGGTTTTGGGCAGCGTTCAGCAGTCAAATTTCCTGGTGAAAGTGGCGGCTTAATCTTGCCACCAAGCAAATGGAATGTTTCTGAAGTCGGAACCATGGCGTATGGCTATGGTCTAAATGCGACTGTATTACAAATTGCCGATGCTTATGCGATGCTGGCCAATAAAGGGGTCAAGGTTCCTTTAAGTTTATATAAATTAGAACAGCCACCGAAAGGTGAGCAAATTATTGATGCAAAAATTGCCGATCAAGTGCTCTTGATGATGGAAACAGCGACGTTACCCGGCGGTACAGCAACCCGTGCCACGATTCCAGGCTATCGCGTTGCGGGTAAAACAGGAACCGCACATAAACTGCGTGCTGACCGCAAAGGCTATTCAACCAGTGAATATCGTGCCTTATTTGCCGGTGTTGCTCCCGTCAGTGATCCACGTTTAGCCATGATTGTTGTGGTGGAAAATCCGGCAGGCAGTTACTACGGTGGTACGGTCTCTGCACCTGTATTTTCGCGCGTGATGCAAGAGTCATTACGTCTAATGAATGTGCCTTTAGATAAACCTTTAGATACTCCCCAAATCCAGTAATAGGTGATGAATGTCCATTACATTTCAAGATCTCTACACTGCTGAAAAAATCACTGAGTGGATGAGCAAGCCATTGAGTGGTTTGAGTTTAGATAGTCGTAAAGTTGAAGCAGGACAAATTTTTATTGCCCTGAATAGTTTTTCTCAACCTGAAAAAACGCGGCAATTTGCCGTCTCAGCTTTGGCAAATGGTGCTTTAGCGGTGGTCAGTGAAGTTGATTTAGGTCTAGAGCACAGTGTGATTGTGCCAAATGTTCGTCATTTGATGGGACAGTGGCAAAAACAATATTTACAGGCAACAGCACCTGTACAGGCTGTACGGATACTTGCAGTTACAGGGACCAATGGAAAAACCACGATCTCTCGTTTGGTGGCTGAACTGTTGATGCTGCAAGGTGAAAAATGTGCAGTGATGGGCACGACAGGGAATGGTATTCTACCGAATCTAGAAGCGTCTTCGCACACCACATTGGATGCCTTACATCTGCAAAGTGCTTTGCATGAGTATGCACAACAAGGTGCTGCATTTGCTGCAATTGAAGCCAGCTCACATGGTTTGGAGCAAGGTCGTTTAAATGGCTGTGATATTGAAATTGCAGCCTACAGCAATTTAAGTCGTGATCATCTGGATTATCACGGCACGCTTGAAGCCTATGCGGAGGCAAAATCAAGCTTATTTAAATTTGCCGCTTTAAAAGTGGCGATCATTAACCTAGATGATGCCTATGCAGAGATTATGTTGAATGCGGCAAAAGCCAATCCTGCACAGCCGAAAATTTTGACCTATTCAACCACACAAGCTGCGGATTATCAGGTTAAAGATATTCAATATAGTTTGAATGGTGCAAATTTTAAATTGATCACCGCACAGGGCGAATTTGCAGTGCAAAGCCCTTTGTTAGGTCATTTTAATGTGGAAAATTTGCTGGCAAGCTTGATCAGTGCTGAACAGGCAGGTTTTGATTTGGCGGCATTAATTGCCGTGGTTGCGCAGTTAAAAGGTGCACCGGGTCGCATGCAGGTGATTCGTGATGCTGAGCGTTTATTTGTGGTTGATTATGCACATACCCCCGATGCTTTAACGCAAGTGTTGAAAACCTTAAAACGTCATGTTGCGCAAAATTTATGGGCTGTATTTGGTTGTGGTGGGGATCGTGATCGGGGTAAACGTCCACTCATGACTCAGGCCGCCTTAGATGGAGCAGATGTTGCTTTACTGACCTCAGATAATCCACGCAGTGAAAATCCAGAACAAATTTTTGCCGATATGAAAAATGGCATCGCATTTTCAACGCATCTGGTTCATGAAATTCATGATCGCCGTGAAGCGATCAAATTTGCTGTCAATCATGCTCAGGTCGGTGACATTGTGGTGATTGCGGGCAAAGGGCATGAAAATTATCAGGAAGTTGATGGCGTACGCCATTGGTTTGATGATGTGGTTGAAGTGCAGGCAGCGATTGACGCACAGCATCACAGTACAGATTCAGCATATCCGGCTCAATAGGAAGAATGATGCATACCTCAACGACAAGTACCGTGCCTTTAGAGCCTTGGACAGCAGATTTATTGGTTCAAGCGACACAAGGCTATTGGTTTAATGATCAAGCCCCTGTGGGGGATATTAAGCGTATTTTGACTGACTCACGTCATGCAGAAAAGGGTGATGCCTTTTTAGCCCTGAAAGGTGAGCATTTCGATGCCCATGACTTCGTGGCGCAAGTTGCGGCAAAGGGTTGTCAAATCGCCATTGTTAGTCATCCTGTTGATGCTGATATTTGTCAGTTGGTGGTTGCCGATACGCGCTTGGCATTGGGTCATTTGGGCGCTTATCGCCGTGCGCAAAATACGCAATTAAAAGTAATTGCGTTAACAGGGAGTAGCGGTAAAACCACCACCAAAGAAATGTTAGGCAGTATTTTAGCCCGCCTTGCACCGACCTTGATTACCCGCGGCAACTTAAATAATGATTTAGGTGTGCCGATGATGTTACTGGAGCTACGTGCCGAGCATCAATATGCCGTCATGGAACTGGGTGCCAGTCATCAGGGTGAAATTGATTACACCTCGAATTTGGTTCAACCGCATGTAGCAGGCATTATTAATATTGGCACAGCACATTTGGGTGAGTTTGGCGGGCGCGATGGCATTTGCCGTGCTAAATCTGAAATTTATGCACATATTGCTCCGTCAGGCACATCCATCATTCCTGCGGCTGATGATTTTGCTGACTGTATTCGTCAGTCGGTCAAAACTGAACAATGTTTAAGTTTTGGTGAGGGGGGGGATATTTTTGCTACACAGATTGCATTGCAGCCGCAATCCTCTACTTTTAGCTTAAATACACCACAGGGTGTGCGTAGTGTGGATTTACCTTTTGCTGGTGAGCATAATGTGCAAAATGCCACCGCTGCCGCTGCATTTGCTTTAGCGATTGGCATTACTTTGGATGATATTGTACAAGGTCTGGAGCAAGCGAAAGGTGCAAAAGGCCGTTTGAACTTTATTCAGCAAGATAAAAACCTATTCATTGATGATACTTATAATGCCAATCCAACGTCCATGCGAGCAGCCGCTGAAGTGCTTGCTCAGCAAGGCGGGGTGAAAGTGTTGGTGATGGGAGATATTGGTGAATTAGGCGCATCAGCGGCACAACAGCATTATATGCTTGGCCGTGATCTGGTCGCACAAGGCATTCACTTTGTGGTGGCTGTGGGTGAATTTGCACCTGCCGCACAAGAAGGTGCACGTAGTACTCAATATGGTAAAAAAATGCAGGCCTTTTTGACACAGCAACAGGCACTACCTTTTTTAATTGATTTAATTGCAACACATCAACCGCAATCCATGAGTTTTCTGTTCAAAGGTTCTCGTTATACCCACATGGAAACATTGATGGCTGATTTGATGGAGAAACTTTAATGCTGTTATGGCTATTTGAACAACTGGCGGGCTATAACAGCTCATTTCAGGTGGTTCGCTATTTAACATTACGTGCTTTGCTGAGTGTTTTAACTGCGCTGACGATTGGGCTGGTTTTGGGTCCCGTGATGATCCGCAAGCTTCAGACACTCAAATACGGTCAAGCAGTGAGTTCATTCGCACCTGAAAATCATGCTAAAAAAATGGGCACACCGACCATGGGTGGGATTCTCATTCTGCTCTCGATTGGTACTTCAACTTTGCTCTGGGCCGATTTATCCAACCCTTATGTTTGGATTGTACTGGCTGTGATGGTGATTTTTGGTGCTGTAGGTTGGGCAGATGACTGGATTAAAGTTCGCTATAAAGACAATGCCGGCTTGCCTGCCAAGAAAAAATTCTTTTGGACCTCGGTGGCATCCTTAGGGGCAGGTATTGCGCTGTATGTGATTGCGACAGAGCAAACCAATCCAGTACATACTGCGAATATGTTGGATTTGTTGATTCCATTCTTTAAAAATATCAGTATTCCGTTGTCGGCAATTCCTTTGGGTATTGGTTTTATTCTCTTTACCTATTTGGTGATTAATGGTGCATCCAATGCCGTGAATCTTACCGATGGTCTCGATGGTTTGGCGATTATGCCAATCGTCTTGGTTGCAGCAGGTTTAGGTGTGTTTGCTTATCTTGCCGGTGATGTCCGTTTTGCGAATTACTTACATCTGCCTTATGTGAAATATTCATCTGAACTGGTGGTGATTTGTGCCGCGATGATTGGCGCTGGCTTAGCATTTCTTTGGTATAACGCACATCCAGCGCAAGTGTTTATGGGCGATGTCGGTGCACTTTCATTGGGTGCAATGCTGGGGACAATTGCGGTGATGGTACGTCAGGAAATCGTCTTTGCGATTATGGGTGGTGTATTTGTGGTGGAAGCAATTTCGGTATTTTTACAAATCGGCTCATTGCGGATGCGGAATAAACGCGTCTTCTTGATGGCACCTTTGCATCATCATTATGAGAAAAAAGGCTGGCGTGAAACCCAAGTGGTGATTCGTTTCTGGATTATTACAATTATGCTGGTTGTTTTGGGTTTAATGACCTTAAAATTACGTTAAGCAAATCCTTGAAAAAAGAGCCGGCATTTGCTCCCACATTTGCCGGCTCTTTTTTATTGCACATTTACGCTTTTGGAGAAAATAATGAATCTGCTCATGTGTCCTGTATGTCGTGAGGCATTACACTTAACTGAGAAAACATGGGGCTGTGTCAATAAGCATAGTTACGATGTGGCAAAGCAGGGATATGTGAATTTACATGTCGTACAACATAAGCACAGTAAAAATCCAGGTGATACGCCTGAATCTGTGCAAGCGCGTCGTGCATTTTTAAGTGCAGGTTTTTATGCCCCACTACAGCATGCTGTGGTGACAAAAATTCGTGAATTAAAAATTAACAACCTACTGGATATTGGTTGCGGTGAAGGCTATTACACTGATGCAATGCAAGCTGAAGTGTCGCAATGTATTGGGGTTGATATTGCGAAAAATGCCGTACAGGTGGCCGCGAAGCTGAATAAAAAGGTGACATGGGTGGTGGGTACAGGTGCGACTTTACCGGTGTTGGATGCCTCAATTGACTTATGTACGAGTTTATTTAGTCCAATTCCAAAGCAAGAAATATTGCGAGTACTCAAACCCAATGCCTATTTAATGGTGGTCACACCTGCAACTGAACATTTATATGCCATGCGTGAGGCACTTTTTGAAGAAGTGAATCCACATGAGTCACATAAGTTTGTTGAGCAATTGGAAGATGCTTTTGAATTGGTTGAAGAGAGTGTTGTTGAATCAGCATTTACTGTGCAACAAACAGACTTGAAAAACCTGATTGCGATGACACCCTATGCCTATAAAGCTAAACCAGAACGCCGTCAGGTTTTGGAGCAGAGTGAGCAATTTAAGTTAACAGGGCAGTTCCAAATTTACCTCTTTAAAAAGAAGTGATCTCAATAAAAAAGCCCTCATCAAATGAGTAATGCCTGTCAGTTAAGGAGTTTTGTAATAAACTCCTTAACTTTTTAGTGCTTCACAACGGAGTCTTATATTTTTAAATCCAATGCTTGGAGCTCATCTATTACTTTGGATAAGCCCAAATGAGAAGCAGAGCTTCGCAAGAAAGGCATCTTGCGGCGCAGTGCGCCTCACCGCAAAACTCGCCAAATTCCTTTTATTGATTAATAAATCGCAGAAACCTTACTTTTTTAATCTTGCGGTGTATACACCTCATGCCTCGAACAGTTGCGGATGACGTTTCCATGTATCGAAGAACATCATGAATTTAAAATAAAAAAGCCAGTCAATTTCTTAACTGACTGGCTTTACTTATCAAATGAGGGCTTTTTATACTCTTACTGAACTTGATCAATCAGGTGTTCAAGCGCATCGGGTTTAGTTGGTGTTTTTTGCATGGTTGGAGGTGCTGCATGATTAGGCACAAGTGTTTCCTCATCAGGCAGATCCTCAAAATCACGTTCAGGCGCTCGTTTAGGCGTAACCAGTGCAGGGCGGTACAATGGTAGTGCTAAAGGAGGTGAAGAGCGGTCACCTTCGGCCTGTGCATCTACAGTAACAGGTTGATTGCGATTGCTCGGTGCTTTGGCATTTTTATCGAAATGAACCCATGCTGCTGGTGTACCTTTTAAAGCATTCCCCATAAAATTGGTCCAGATCGGTAAAGCGGCAACACCACCATATTCACGACGACCCAGTGTGGTTGGCTGGTCAAATCCAACCCATGCCACAGTAACCAGTTTGCCATTAAAGCCAGCAAACCAAGCATCTTTGGCATCATTGGTGGTGCCTGTTTTACCACCAATATCATCACGACCAATTTTAAGTGCAGCTCGACCTGTACCATGCTGAATCACATCACGCAAAATATTGGCCATGTCATAAGCAGAGCTTGATTTTAAAATACGCTGAGCTTGACGATACTGACTTTTGGATTCATCCAATTGAAGTTGGGGCAGTTCTTTTTCTTCTGGCAGCGTTTGGTTGGTCACTTCAATGACTTCATCATCTGGAGTCACAGCTTCTGCCGATTCAATTTCTTCTGCATCTGTTTGATTGATACAAGCAATACAGGCATATTCAGGATTGCTTTGATAAATCACTTTGCCATAAGCATCTTCAATGCGATCAATAAAATGCGGTTGAATGCGATAACCGCCATTGGCAAAGGTTGCATAGCCCGTTGCCATTTGAATAGGCAGAACTTGTGGTGTTCCCAGTGCAATGGTGTAATTACGTGGAATTTGATTTTCGTGCAAACCAAAATCCATAAATAATTGTCGAGTACGTTCAATCCCGACTGTTTGCAACAGACGAACAGAAACTGTATTTCGAGAAAGATATAAGGCACGACGCAGCGGAATCATGCCTAAATAACGTCCATCTGAGTTTTTAGGCGACCATTTGCCAATGGTAATTGGGCTATCATTGACCATGCTATAAGGCGTCATACCACGTTCAAGCGCCAAGGCATACACAAATGGTTTGATGGTCGAACCAGGTTGGCGCCATCCTTGTAATGCGCGATTGAATTTAGATTGATAAAAATTATAGCCACCGACAATGGCTTCGATTGCACCATTATTGGGGTTGATGGCAATCAGTTGCCCCTGCGCTTTAGGGACTTGAATCAGCGCCCATGAGGTTTTGTTGTCATTTGGGCGTAAGCGAATAATATCTTTTACTTTTACAATTTGAGCGGCTTTGCTTGGTGCAGGACCAACGCTGTTGGCATTTCGGTATGGGGCAGCCCATGACATACCTGACCAAGGTACGGTCACGGTAGAGCCATCTTGCATCAAGGCTTCAAAAGAATTGCCATTGACTTGAATGACCTTGGCGGGGTAAGTATTTGCATAAGCATTAAATTCGGTCAGCGGTTTATCATGCGCTTCGGCACCTCGCCAACCATGGCGACGATCATAGGCTTCTAAACCTTCTTGTACGGCTTGTTCTGCATAGGCTTGGCGTTGACTATTGACCGTTGTGTAAACTTTATAGCCAGAATCGATGGCATGTTCACCAAACTTTTCAACCAGTTCAGAGCGCACCATTTCCCCCACATAAGGGAATTTATTATTGATACCGCGGTCAGGCATATCTAAATTAATTGGTTCAGCAATCGCTTTTTGATATTGGGATTGATTGATTGAGCCTAATTGCAACATCCGTCCTAGAATCCAGTTTCGGCGTTCTAAGGCACGCGTTGGGTTGACAACAGGATTATATTTAGAGGGTGCTTTGGGTAAACCCGAAATCATCGCCATTTGGGCAATACTGAGCTGATCTAAGCTTTTATTGTAATAAATTTTTGCTGCTGCAGCGATGCCGTAAGCATTTTTTCCTAAGAAAATTTTATTGACATATAACGTTAAAATTTCTTCTTTGCTGAGGTTTTGTTCAATTTTGCGTGCAAGAAAAATTTCGGTTAGTTTACGTTTTAGTGTGCGTTCAGGGGTTAAATAATAATTTTTTGCCACCTGCATGGTGATGGTTGAACCACCCGTTTGTACATTCGATCCAATAATGGTTTCACTCACAGCTCGGCCTAAACCTTTAAAGCTAACGCCGCTGTGTTCAAAAAATGAAGAATCTTCTGCCGCAAGGAAGGCAGAAATAAAGGGTTTTGGAATTTGTTTATATTCTACAGGGACCGATAATTTTCCACCATATTCCGCAATAAGCTCATTATCAGCACTATACACCTGTAACGGTTTTAACAACGGCGCCTTTTTTAAGGTGGTCATTTTGGGTAAAGACGGGGCAATATAGAGATACATGCCATAGAATCCCATCGGAATTGAGACCAAAACTATAATTATGATCAAAAAAAATGGATGAACACGGCCTGAACGAGATAGCTTTTTCATAACAAGTAAGTTTTAATAAGAGCTAATGGCAAACTAATTGGCGGTCAGTATAGCCTTTACAAATACAGATTGTTAGATGAGTTATTGTATCTGTATAAAATTATAGACCAACACTGATTAGTGGGTTACTTTTATTGGGGATAAAAAAATAATAGGAATTGTATTGTGCTCAGGTTATATCGTAAGCCAAATAAGGGGTTAATTGGAGTAGATATTAGTTCTACTTCTGTTAAATTATTGGAACTTTCTGTTAAAAGCGGTAATAGATATTGGGTTGAAAGCTACGCATTGGTTCCATTGCCAGAAGGTAGTGTGGTTGAAAAAAATATATTGAATCCTGAGGCCGTGGGTGATGCATTGGAGCGAGCAATCAATCTAGCAAACACTCAATCTACAGCTGCTGCTTTTGCAATTCCAACCTCAATGGTGATTACCAAAACAATTGAGATGGATGCAGATATGACGGATGATGAACGAGAAGTTCAAATTCGTATGGATGCTGAGCAATATATTCCTTTTCCTCTTGACGAAGCGAGCCTTGATTTTGAAGTCTTGCCAGAGCGTTTGGCCAACCCAAATCGAGTAAATGTGCTATTGGTGGCTACTCGTCTTGAAAATATAGAAGCACGTTCTGAAGTACTAGAGCTTGCAAACTTGACAGCGAAAATTGCTGATGTTGAAAGTTTTGCGATAGAAAATGCTTATCAAGTGTTTTCAGATACTTTACCTATGGGTGTAAATACCGTGGGAATTTTAGATATTGGTCATACCATGACGACCTTATCTGTTATGCAAAAAAATAAAGTGATCTATACCCGAGAACAGGTGTTTGGCGGTAAACAACTGACTCAAGAAATTCAAAATCGTTATGGCTTGTCGTTTGAAGAAGCAGGTCGTGCGAAAAAAAGTCGTTCATTACCTGATGATTATGATGTTGAGGTTTTAGAGCCATACCTAGATGCAGTGGTACAACAGGCTGCAAGATCGTTGCAGTTCTTTTTCTCGTCTTCACAGTTTAATGAAATTGATCATATTTTATTGGCGGGGGGTAATGCCAATATTCCGGGGCTCGCGAAGCTATTACAACAAAAACTTGGTTATCGTGTGACTATTGCCAACCCATTTTTACAAATGGGATTTTCTCCACAAATTGATATTAAAAAGATAGAGAACGATGCTTCCTCTCTCATGGTGGCATGTGGTTTGGCATTGAGGAGTTTTGATTAATGGCAAGAATTAACTTACTCCCTTGGCGTGATGAGCTAAGAGAGAAACGAAAAAAAGAATTTATTGCAATTTGTATTGGGGCAGCATTAATCGGGGTTTTAGCCGTTGCACTGGCATGGTTTTACTATAACCATAAACTTGAAGACCAAGAACAGGCCAACCAACTGATTACCAGTACCAATCAAAATCTTGATGTGCAATTGAAGTCTTTAGAAGGCTTGGAAAAGCAGCGTGATGCGATTATTGAACGTATGAAGCTCATTCAAGGTTTACAAGGACAAAGACCGATTGCTGTTCGTCTAATTGATGAAATGGCACGTGTGACGCCAAGTAATTTGTATATTACTAAATTTTCCCGTACAGGTGATAAATTTACCATTGAGGGGAAAGCGGAAAGTCCAAATACGGTTGCGGAATTTTTACGGAATTTAGAAGCATCTCCTTGGTATCGTAATGCCTTTATGAATTCCTTCTTAGCTGTAGAAGAGAAAAAAGATCAGGCACCAAGCTCTGTCGTACCACGTGTTGAAGAGAGTTATGGTTCATTTGTTGTGACTGCTGATTTAGATGAAATTGCAGCGCCAACAGAACCAGAAGCACAACCCAATACAGCTACTAATTCAACAGCGGGGGCAGCACAATGAGTCTCGATGAATTTGATGAATTAAATCAAAAAGAAGCTGTTGCAACTAAAAAGAAGATGACGTTGGATAAGTTTCTTCAGCAGTTTAATACCTTAGATATGAATAACTATGGGGGTTGGCCATTATCAGTCAAAATCACGTGTTGGATTTTGATTATAATGATGATTGCTCTGCTGGGTTATTTCGCATCGATTAAGGGTAAGTTGGATGATATTTCCAATGCCAGTGCACAAGAGCAAAATTTACTTAATGAATTTCGTGAAAAGGATTCCAAGCTACGTAATTTGCAACAGTTACAAGCACAATTGCTGGAAATGGAAGCAAATTTTAATCAGCAACTCGAGCAATTGCCAAAAGAAACTGAAATTCCTGGATTGGTTGAAGATATTAACGTCAGTGGTGTGAATTCAGGTCTGAAATTTAAAAATATTCGTTTAGAAAATGAAGTAAAACAAGAGTTCTTTATTGAACAACCGATTTCGATTGAAGCGACGGGCGATTATCATGCCTTTGGTTCTTTTGTCAGTGGTATTGCTGCACTTCCGCGTATTGTAACTTTGCATGATTTTGATATTACAGCAACGGAAAATAAAGAGAAAAAAACCGATATTCCTCAAATTACTTATAGCGTGAAAGCCAAAACGTACCGTTACATCGGAAATACGGACAATAGCGCATCAACCGCTGGAACAGCTAATGCGAAGGATAGTGCAACTGCTAGCTCACCTACTGCAGCAGGAGGGACACAGTGATGAAAATAGAAAAAATTACTTTAAGCCTAATGTTGGGATTGTTATTGGTTGGCTGTGATTCTCGTATTGATGCTGTGAATGAGCAAATGGCGAGTATTCGCAATCAACCCCCTTTATCGATTGATGCAGCACCTGTGTTCGCACCTGTGCCAACCTTTGATTATTCAGCCCACCAGCTCAAAAGCCCTTTTTTACCTGGCTCTTTGGCTGCTGAATTGCAAATTATGGCTGGAAAACGGGTCTATCCGAATTTGTCACGTCAACTGCAACCTTTAGAAAGTTATGCGATTGAGTCCTTAAATATGAAGGGCAGTATGCGTAGCCAAACTGGACAAATTTTGGCATTGATTCAAACTCCAGATGGTGAAATTGAACGTATACAACTTGGCAGTTATATGGGTGTTAATCACGGTCGTGTGGTGAAAATTACGCCAACACAAATTGATCTCGTGGAAATTATTCCAGATGGGCGAGAAGGGTATGTGGAGCGTCCAAGAAGTCTTATCTTAATTGGACCTGCGCCGTAAGTTTAAAGGAATAAAAATGAATAACAGTTTTAAAGATTTTATATTTGGGGATGGCAATACAATGAACCATTTGTTCCGTCAATTTTCTATGGGTGCTGTGGCGATTGCGGTCATGCAAGTTGCGAATGCACAAGTCAGTATTACCAATATTGTACCAATGCAAATTGCAGGTCAAGGTACAGAAATTCGGGTCATGTTTAATGGCCTACCACCGCAACCCCAAGCCTATCAATTAGAACAGCCATCACGTTTGGTTCTTGATTTTGATAAAGCCCAGCAGAATTTAAAACAAAATAGTATTGCAGTTGCCACTCAAGAAGCCAGCTCTATAGATGTTAGTTCTGATGCTCAGCGTTCGCGTTTAACGGTAAATTTAGCGGATGCGGGTGCCTTTACCACACGTGTTGAGGGTAATACCTTTATTTTAAAAATTAATGCGGCTGGTAATGCTGTTGCCACTGAAAATGTCACTGCCCAAAAATCTGCACAAGGAATTTCCAATATTGGTTTCCAGCGTGGCGGTCAAGGTGAAGGGCAAATTGTGATTGATTTATTGGGGACGAATACCCCAGTCGATGTACAACAACAAGGCAGTAAGGTTGTGGTCAGGACTTTAGGCAATAAAGTACCTACACATTTGGCTCGTCGCTTAAATGTCAATGATTTTGCAACACCAGTGTCTACCATTGATGCACATAATGATGGTGGAAATGGTGTGGTGACCATTCAGACCGCTGGCAGCTATGAATACATGGCATACCAAGCGGATAATAAACTTACCATCAGTTTGAAGCGTCCAGAGGATAAAAGTCCACTGAAACCAAAAGCTGCAAATAGCTATACAGGTAAAAAGATTTCACTTGATTTTCAGGATATAGAAGTACGTCGAGTTCTACAGTTATTGGCAGATTTTACTGAAATTAATATGGTTGCAGCCGATACCGTGCAAGGTAATATCACTTTGCGTTTAAAAGATGTGCCATGGGATCAAGCACTGGATATTATTCTAAAAACAAAAAATTTAGATAAACGCCGTAATGGCAGTGTGATTTGGATTGCTCCTGTTGCTGAGTTAATCAAATCAGAAGATGATGAAGCTAAAGCAATTGCACAAAGAGTTAAGTTGGCACCAATTCAAACAGAATATATTAAATTAAGTTATACCAAAGCCGCAGATATTTTAAAGTTATTAGAAGAATCTCGTGATAGTAAAGGTGGTGCATCAAATCGTACTACTGGTTCAGACTCGCTTGCACTGGAAAGCTTATTGAGTTCACGTGGTAGTGTTGTTGCTGATGTGCGGACCAATACGTTAATTATCAATGATACTGCACTGAATATTGATAAAGTTCGTAAAATGATTGACTTGCTGGATATTGCTGTTAAACAAGTCATGGTTGAGGCGCGTATTGTTCGTGCTTCAACCGATTTTACAAAAGAAATGGGCGTGAAATGGGGTATTTTATCCCAAGGTATTAGTAATAATAACAGTTTACTTGTTGGTGGTAGTGATACGACTTTATGGGATTTAAGAGATCCTGATGATGAGGGTAAATATACCATTCAGCGCCCAGATAATCTCAATGTCGATTTGGGTGTAACAACTTCTGGGGCGAGTAGTATTGCCTTTGGTCTAATTAGCTTGTCTGATTTTATGTTGGATTTAGAGCTTTCTGCATTACAAGCAGATGGTTATGGTGAGGTTATTTCAACACCAAAAGTCCTTACAGCAGATAAGCAACCAGCTAAAGTTGCATCAGGTACACAAATTCCCTATCAGTCTTCAGAGGGGGGCGGTGTAAATGCAGTGTCTAAAACAGAGTTTGTCGATGCAACCTTAAGTTTGGATGTGACCCCAAGTATTACACCTGACGGTAAAATCCAAATGATGTTGAAAATTAAAAATGACTCAGTGGGTACGGCTACACCGACAGGTCAATATACAATTAACAAGAACGAGATCAATACTAATGTATTGGTGGATAATGGTGAGACCGTTGTACTTGGCGGTATCTTCGAACAGTTAACTTCCACGAGTCAAACTAAGGTGCCTTTCTTGGGAGATTTGCCTTATGTGGGGCGTTTATTCCGTAAAGATGCAAAAACGGATAAAAAGAGTGAGCTATTGATTTTTGTTACACCACGAATTGTTAATGACAGTGTTTCAAGAAATCATTAATATATTTTGAATTTAGCAAAATAAATAGGTGACTCCTTGCCAAGCAATGAGTTTGAAACCCTGCCAAATATTTATTTGGTAGGGCCAATGGGGGCTGGGAAGACAACGGTTGGTCGACATTTAGCAGAACTGCTAGGACGAGAGTTTCTTGACAGTGATCATGAAATTGAACGTAAGACAGGTGCAACCATTCCTTGGATTTTTGAAAAAGAAGGGGAAAATGGATTCCGTAACCGTGAAACCATGGTCATTAATGAACTTACTGCCCGATCACAACTGGTTCTTGCAACGGGTGGTGGGGTCGTCACTCAAGCTGCGAATCGTGAATTTTTAAAACAACGTGGAATCGTTGTTTATCTCTATACTCCTGTCGAAATTCAATTGCAGCGTACTTATCGGGATAAAAACCGTCCTTTACTGCAAGTTGAAAACCCTGAACAAAAGTTACGTGATTTATTGGCAATTCGTGATCCTTTATATCGAGAAATTGCACATTATATTATTGAAACCAATCAGGGTGCTGCCCGTGATTTAGCGCAAAAAATCTTACATATGATTGTTTCTCAAGAAGCAGATTTAGTCTAATTAATGGTTTAAATTTCATGCAAACTTTACATGTTGAACTCGGCGATCGTCGATATCCTATTTTTATTGGCAGTGATTTAAACCCACAATCTTTACTTGAGCCGTATATTCACGGAAAACAAGTCATGATTGTAACCAATACAACAGTTAAGCCTTTGTATTTAGATCATTATGTGAGTGCAATTGAGCGTTTAGGCAAAACAGTTGCAACATGTGTTTTGCCTGATGGTGAAAAATATAAAAATATTGAACATTTAAATTTAATTTTTGATGCTTTGTTAGCAGCGGGCTTTAATCGTGATGCGACAGTTTTAGCCCTCGGTGGAGGGGTGATTGGAGATATGGCTGGTTTTGCATCAGCATGTTTCCAGCGCGGTGTTTATTTTATCCAAGTGCCAACCACGCTTTTATCTCAAGTGGATTCCAGTGTCGGCGGGAAAACAGGCATTAATCATCCTTTAGGTAAAAATATGATTGGTGCATTCCAACAGCCCCAAGTGGTGTTGGCCGATATGGCGCAATTAAACACGTTGCCAGATCGTGAACTGTCCGCGGGTTTGGCAGAAGTGATTAAGTATGCCTTATTGGGTGATCTTGATTTTCTAACTTGGCTTGAAGCGAATATGGATGGCTTGGTTGGGCGTGATTCTACATTACTGGCTGAAGCAGTTTATCGTTCATGTGCGCATAAGGCACGAATTGTCGCCAATGATGAAAAAGAGCAAGGTGAACGTGCTCTACTGAATTTAGGTCATACCTTTGGTCATGCTATTGAATCCTATTTAGGTTATGGGGTTTGGTTACATGGTGAAGCCATTGCAACTGGCATGGTGATGGCTGCGGATTTATCGCAGCGCATGGGTTGGATTTCGCTTGATGATGTCGAACGTACAAAAATAATCATTCAACGTGCCCATTTACCCGTAAAATGCCCAGCAATTCCACTGGATGAATTCCTTGGTTTTATGGCACATGATAAAAAAGTGCTGAATGGGCAATTACGTCTTGTACTGATGAAATCTTTAGGACAGGCGGTCATTAGCAAAGAATTTGATCTGGAATTGATGAAGCAAGCGATTTTAACGAATCAAGAGAAGGCATAAGGCATGGCAACCATCCGTACACAATGGCAACGTATTCGAAACTATATCTGGCTCGTGTGTGGGATGGTGTGTTTGTTTGCGGCACTGGTTTTTTGGGCGATTACAGATAGTGATGCATTGGTAGAGGTTGAAAAATCTGCTGAAACTGAGTCTGAGTTGCAAATTCAGCCTGAAAAAGTGGCTGCAAGCAACCTTTTAGGTGCGCTGCAAGACGAAGTGCGTCCTTTAACCATGACGACCCGTGTAGTGACAACGGCAAGCTATGAACCAGAATTTCGTGGCAGTAAATTTATTAATGACAATAAAAATGCAATCACGATCGAGCTGTTTCGAGTGACTGAAGATGATGTTCTTCGAAGTTTTCTTAAAAAACAGGCAGATCGTAGTAACTTTTTTTATATTCGTTTGAATGGCGAAAATCAAATTGAACAATATGTGCTGCTTTACGGTTTATATAAAAATAATGCTGAAGCAAAACAAGCGCTAGAACAATTGCCACTGAAATTTCCAAAGTCGATTCAACCTAAAGTACAAGATATCGAAAATTATGTAACATTGGTGAACGATATGGGAGCGGAAGAAATGGCGACGAATAATAAATTATATGCCATCAACTTAAAATCTGCACCTTTGCCTAAAGTCGATCAAACTTTATTGGCTTTACCTAAACTTAAACCAGCAGTTGCACCTGTTGACCCGAAAACAGCGACCACAACGACCAAGGTGACACGTCGTGATGAGCAAGGTAATGTGGTTGATGTACAAGAATCTCATTCTACGGTTGACCCTGTTGCTAAACAAAGTGGCAGTAAAGCAGCAGAAAAAGAAATTAGTGATCCATTTAATTAAAAATAGAGTTCTAAAATAGAGCAAATTAAGTTATAAAAATATTTATATGCACAAATATAGTGCGAAAAGTGTTTTTTAGAAAATGAGCTTGTGTTGTAGAAACTTTAATATTTCTATATTTAAAACATTTAGCATTGCATTTTCTGAATTGGCATAATTTTTGCTTTATTGGTGCATGAATTGAGTTATTGTCCCTATTTTGGCGCGAAAAGATTCAATGATTGTGCGAAGTTGTTGAATTTACCTGCTTTAAAAGAGTGCGTAAGATCAACAAAACATTTTTGTAATTGATTCATGTATGCAAGATGAAATGCGATTATCTTAAGTATGTGAAGAAAATGATTTGGCTCAATCTTGATCTGCGTGTGAGTAAATTGGACTAAATCGCAAAGAAGATATTTGATTGTTAGACGCCCGCTATATGGGCCATGTTGAAAGAAGGGTACGCTATGCACATGCCATCGCCTAATACTGTAGCTCCCGCTCAAGGTTTATACCAACCGGATGAGTTTAAAGATAACTGTGGTTTCGGTTTAATTGCCCATATGCAGGGTGATGCGAGCCATGATTTGGTCAAGACCGCGATTCATAGTTTAAGTTGTATGACCCACCGTGGTGGTATTGCCGCAGATGGCAAAACAGGGGATGGTTGTGGTTTATTGCTGGCTATGCCAAAAGCGTTCTTCCGTGAAGAAGCCAAAAAACTCAGTGATATTACCCTAAGTGAAATTTTTGCGGTCGGTACTATTTTCTTAAATCTTGATCCCGCTATTGCTGCACATTCAAAACAAATTCTCACCAAAGAAATTGAATCTGAAGGTTTAAAAGTTTTAGCTTGGCGTTTGATTCCAACCAATGTTGAGGCTTTAGGTGAGATTGCATTGCAATCGATGCCAGCCTTTGAACAAATTATTGTCAATTGCCCTATGGGCGTGACTGAGGTTGAATTCAACCGTAAGTTATTCTTGGCACGTCGCCGTGCTGAACAGTTGTTAGTGAATGATTCGTCATTCTATGTCACAACATTGTGTTCAACTGTGATTACCTATAAAGGTTTGATGATGCCTGCTGCGATTGCAGACTTTTATACAGACCTTGCGGATCCACGTTTAGAATCCCATATTGTGGTATTCCATCAGCGTTTTTCGACCAATACTTTACCGCGTTGGCCACTCGCGCAGCCTTTCCGTTACTTGGCACACAATGGTGAAATTAATACCATTACTGCCAACCGTAATTGGGCAATGGCACGTGTGCCTAAATTGGAAAATCCATTATTGCCGGGTTTGACTGAATTAAATCCAATTGTAAACCGTACTGGTTCGGATTCTTCAAGCTTGGATAATATGCTTGAAATTCTGGTCGGTGGTGGTATGGATTTATTCCGTGCACTGCGTATGCTGGTTCCACCAGCATGGCAAAATGTTGAAACTCTAGATGCAGATTTACGTGCATTCTATGAGTTTAACTCTAAGCACATGGAAGCATGGGATGGTCCTGCAGGTCTAGTGATTCAAGATGGTCGTCATGCCATTTGTATGCTCGATCGTAATGGCTTACGTCCTGCACGTTGGGTGATTACCAAAAATGGTTACATCACTTTGGCATCTGAAATTGGGGTTTGGGGTTATCAGCCTGAAGATGTGATTTCTAAAGGTCGTGTTGGTCCAGGTCAAATTTTAGTGGTTGATACCTTCACAGGTAAAGTGCTTGATACGCAAGATGTTAACAAGCATTTGAAAAATATGCGTCCTTACCGTCAATGGTTACGTGAAAATTCAGTTCGCGTCCAAGGTAGTCCAGAGCTTGAAGAATATTTATGTGATCAAGGCTTAAAAGGTGATGACCTAAAAGCAGCACAAAAAATGTTTATGGTGACCTTTGAAGAACGTGATCAATTGCTGCGTCCAATTGCAGAAAGCGGTCAGGAAGCCGTTGGTTCGATGGGTGATGATACGCCAATGGCGGTCTTGTCTCGCCAAGTACGCCATGTATCAGATTTCTTCCGTCAACAGTTTGCACAGGTGACTAATCCACCGATCGATCCATTACGTGAATCGATTGTGATGTCTTTAGAGACATGTTTGGGGCGTGAGCAAAATGTGTTTGAACAAAGTCCTGAACATGCAGATCGTTTGATTATTTCAAGTCCTGTACTTTCAAATTCTAAAATGCACCAAATGCGCACTTTAGGTCGTACAGGCTACGAAATTGCCGACATCGACTTGAACTATGTGGCAACTGAAGGTTTAGAAGCTGCAATTGCACGTATTTGTATTGAAGCTGCTCAAGCAGTTCGTGATGGTAAAACCTTATTGGTGCTTTCCGATAAAAAAATTCGTGAAGGTTATTTACCAGCCAATGCATTAATGGCAACAGGTGCGATTCACCATCACTTGATTCAAGTGGGTTTACGTACCGATGCCAATATTATTGTCGAAACTGGTCTGGCACGTGATCCGCATCAATTTGCCGTGATCTTAGGTTTTGGTGCAACTGCGATTTATCCATACTTGGCTTATGATGTGATCAATGATTTGGTTGCTAAAGGTGAGTTACTGGGTGATCCAATTCACGCCCAAGCCAACTTCCGTAAAGGGATTGAGAAAGGCTTGCTGAAAGTACTTTCGAAAATGGGTATTTCAACGGTTGCCTCTTACCGTGGCGGTCAGTTATTCGAAGCTGTGGGTTTATCCAATGAAGTAGTGGATAAATGCTTTACTGGCGTACCAAGCCGTATTCAAGGGGCAACATTTGCTGACCTTGAAAATGATCTTAAAAAATTGGCCGAAAATGCGTGGAAAACACGTAAGCCAATCGATCAAGGTGGTTTGCTGAAATTTGTATTCGATAAGGAATACCACGCATTTAACCCAGACGTGATCAATGCTTTGCATAAATCGGTACGTTCAGGCAATTATGCCGATTTTAAAGAATATGCAGAATTAGTGAATAATCGTCCGATTGCCACCATTCGTGACCTCTTTAAACTCAAAACGGATAATTCAATTGCCCTTGAGCAAGTGGAATCAGTCGGAGAAATTTTACCGCGTTTTGACTCGGCAGGAATGTCTTTGGGTGCATTGTCTCCTGAAGCGCATGAAGCTATTGCCATTGCCATGAACACCATTGGTGGTCGTTCAAACTCGGGTGAGGGCGGTGAAGATCCTGCACGTTATGGCACCATTCGTAACTCGAAAATCAAGCAGATTGCTTCGGGTCGTTTCGGTGTTACTCCAGCGTACCTAACTTCTGCTGAAGTGTTGCAGATTAAAGTGGCGCAAGGGGCGAAACCAGGTGAAGGTGGTCAGTTACCGGGTGGTAAAGTGAATGGCTTAATTGCCCGTTTACGTTACTCAGTTCCAGGTGTAACCCTGATTTCACCTCCACCGCACCATGATATTTATTCAATTGAAGATTTATCGCAATTGATCTTTGACTTAAAACAAGTCAATCCTCAAGCGATGGTATCGGTAAAACTGGTTTCTGAACCGGGTGTAGGTACGATTGCCGCTGGTGTTGCGAAAGCCTATGCCGACTTCATTACCATTTCTGGTTATGACGGTGGTACAGCTGCTTCTCCACTGTCTTCAATTCACCATGCCGGTTCGCCTTGGGAATTAGGTCTAAGCGAGGCACATCAAGCGCTTCGCGTAAATGACCTGCGTGGCAAAGTACGCGTCCAAACCGATGGTGGTTTGAAAACAGGCTTAGACGTGGTTAAAGCGGCTATTCTTGGTGCTGAAAGCTTCGGTTTTGGTTCAACGCCAATGATCGCATTGGGTTGTAAATACCTACGTATTTGCCACCTCAACAACTGTGCGACGGGTGTTGCAACGCAACAAGATCATTTACGTCAAGAGCATTATATTGGCGAGCCGGAAATGCTGATTAATTTCTTCCATTTTATTGCAGAAGAAACGCGTGAATGGTTGGCAGCATTAGGTGTTTCAAGCCTGAAAGATTTGATTGGTCGTACTGATTTACTCGAAGTATTACCGGGTGATACCGATAAGCATGCACACTTAGATTTAAGTGCCTTGTTAACCTCACATCCTTCTGCGGAAGGTAAGGCACAATACTGCCAAGTTCAAGGCAATGCACCTTTTGACAAAGGCTTACTTGCAGAGAAAATGGTGGTCGAGATGCTTCCGACTATTGAAGCAGGCAAGATTGGTGAGTTTAACTACAACGTTGTCAACTGTGACCGTTCAATTGGTGCGCGTATTTCAGGTGAAATTGCGCGTCGTTATGGCAATTTAGGTATGGAAGCACATCCTGTTGTCATGAATTTGAAAGGGACGGCAGGTCAATCACTGGGTGTTTGGAATGCAGGTGGATTGCATATTAAACTGGAAGGTGATGCCAACGATTACGTGGGTAAAGGTATGGCGGGTGGTCGTATTTCGATTTTCCCACCAAAAGGTTCACCGTTCCAAACTCAAAATACAGCCATTATTGGTAACACCTGCTTGTATGGTGCAACGGGCGGTAAAATCTTCGCTGCTGGTACTGCGGGCGAGCGTTTCGCAGTGCGTAACTCAGGTGCATTTGCGGTGATTGAAGGCGCTGGCGACCACTGTTGTGAATATATGACCGGTGGTATTGTGACTGTACTGGGTAAAGTCGGTCACAACTTCGGTGCGGGTATGACAGGTGGTTTCGCTTATGTGCTTGACCTTGATAATGATTTCGTTGACCACTATAACCATGAGTTGATTGAATTAAATCGTATCTCTACAGAAGCGATGGAAGAACATCAAGAATTCTTAAGCCGTATTTTAGATGAACACATTCAAGAGACAGGTAGTGCGTGGGCGTATAAGATCCGTAATGAGTTTGATTTTTACAGCCGTAAATTCTGGCTTGTAAAACCAAAAGCTGCTAATTTGCAAACGCTTTTGAAAACCACTAAAGCCGATCCACAATAATTCCACGACGAACAGATTGATAGGCAGGTGTAGCGGATAAATAAACCGACTGCACCTACCCACGGAGAGAGACATGGCAGAGCGCCTAAACAATGACTTTCAATTTCTGGATGTAGCACGCCAAGATCCAGAGAAAAAAGATCTCACTGTCCGCAAAGCAGAGTTTGTGGAAATTTATAAACCGTTTACAGCGGAAATTGCGGCCAATCAAACGCATCGCTGCCTCGGTTGTGGTAACCCGTATTGTGAATGGAAATGTCCAGTACATAACTACATTCCAAACTGGTTAAAACTGATTGCTGAAGGTCGTATTTTCCAAGCAGCAGAACTTTGCCATCAAACCAATACTTTGCCAGAAGTCTGTGGTCGTGTATGTCCACAAGACCGTTTATGTGAAGGTGCTTGTACCTTAAATGATGGTTTTGGTGCAGTGACCATTGGTAATGCAGAAAAATATATTAATGACACTGCTTTTGCTTTGGGTTGGCGTCCAGATATGTCTTCTGTAAAGTGGACAGATAAAAAAGTTGCGATTATTGGTGCAGGTCCTGCAGGTTTAGGCTGTGCGGATATTTTAGTACGTAACGGGGTTAAACCTGTTGTATTCGATAAACGTCCTGAAATTGGCGGTTTGCTCACATTTGGTATTCCAGAATTTAAAATGGAAAAAGACGTAATGAAACGTCGCCGTGAAATTTTCACAGGCATGGGCGTTGAATTTCGTTTAAATACTGAAATTGGTACAGATGTCACGATTGAGCAATTGCTTGCAGATTATGATGCTGTCTTTATGGGTATGGGAACATACACTTATATGAAGGGCGGTTTTGCAGGTGAAGAGCAGGATGGTGTGTATGATGCACTGGATTTCCTGATTGCCAATGTCAACCGTACGCAAGGTTGGGAAAAAGACCCAAGCGAGTACATCAGTGTTGAAGGCAAGAAAGTGATTGTGCTTGGTGGTGGTGACACTGCGATGGACTGTAACCGTACTTCAATTCGTCAAGGTGCTGAATCAGTCGTCTGTGCATATCGCCGTGATGAAGAAAATATGCCGGGTTCACGTCGTGAAGTAAAAAATGCACGTGAAGAAGGTGTGGACTTCCAATTTAATCGTCAACCCATTGAAATTGTCGGCGAAAATGGCAAAGTTATAGGCGTTAAAGTGGTCACAACGCAATTGGGTGAAGCGGATAGCCGTGGTCGTCGTAGTCCAGAGCCAGTTCCGGGTTCAGAAGAAATTTTGCCTGCGGATGCGGTACTTTTAGCTTTCGGTTTCCGTGCCAGTCCAGCAGATTGGTTTGCGGGTGTAAACATTGGTTTAGATGGTTCTGGTCGTGTGGTTGCAGCTGAGAAGCAACAATACAAATTCCAAACATCAAATCCGAAAATCTTTGCTGGTGGTGATATGGTTCGTGGCTCTGACTTGGTGGTGACTGCCATTTGGGAAGGTCGTGAAGCTGCTGAAGGTATTTTGGATTACTTAGATATCTGATTGGACATCTGATCGGATATTGGATTAGCTTTTTAAGCTAAGCTGAAAATATTTTAAAAGTGAATCGCTTAAATCCCCCTTTTTAAAAAGGGGGATTTTTTGTTACGGTATGCTTTTCCTCTTTTTGGGAGAAGATGCTCTGCTTTTATAAAGCAGGGTTGGGGAGTTGGGGGGAGACGTTGAATAAAAAAACGATGATATTTTTTTAGAGGCAATAGCTCATTTAGGGGAAAGAAAATGATTGAAAGTAGAGTCTACTTTTTAAAGTGGCTATTTTTTATTTTGCAAAGGTTTTAGACAAAAACCGCTGATCATGTTGTCTCTTTTGGCTAATTGAACAAGCGCTTTTGCCATATAACAGTTGTGATTTACTTCGCATACTAAAATCCATTGTCTATTTTGACTGGATTACTCTATGAGCACCGTGGCGGCAGAAAAATCATATCAAAATCGTCCCAAAGCCATTGGCATTATAGTACGACGTTTACAATTTAATCCTCAGGCCATTCGTCGACATTATTTTGCCAATTCTCCTGTCATGTCACATTTACTTACGGCACTTTCTTCGACTTTCCCGATTGGTGAACAATTTTTTGTGCATAGCGTAAGAAATGTACGCGATAAAGTGAAAGATGAAACCCTGCAAGCGCAAATAGCAGCATTTATTGGACAAGAAGCCATGCATTCCAAAGCACACGCTGAATTCAATGCGGCTTGGCGTAGTGAGGATTATAATTTAGATCGTTTTCAGGCGTGGTTGGCGCGTAAAGATGGCTATGTCAAAAATTTACATCCTAAAATTCAACTCGCGATTACCTGTGCTTTTGAGCATTTTACTGCATTACTGGGCGGTTATATTCTTAGGCATCCAGAGGTTTTGGCGACCTTAGATAAGGATGCCGCAAAACTTTGGGTTTGGCATGCCATTGAAGAAATTGAACATCGGGCGGTGGCTTTTGATGTTTACCAAGCAGTATATGGTGATGATAAAATCCGGCGCATGATTATGCGTAGTGTAACAACGGGCTTTGCCAGCTTAACGCTCTATTCTGCCACACGGTTATTTCTCCAAGATAAGAAAAAAAGTTTGCCGAAAGTGGGCGGAAATATTTTTGGATTGTACTTGCTGGGAAAAATGTTTCTGCAACTTGCTCCAGAATATTTAGCTTATTTTAAACGTGATTTTCATCCTTCTGAAATTGACTATACAAAACTGATTAGTGACTGGAAACAGCGTTTAGCAGAAGACTATCAAGTGGAAAGTTTTCAGCATGAATTAAAGCCAATTTTGCTGAATTAATGAATAAAATAAAAAAGGTGAATCATGATATTCACCTTTTTTATTGACCATGTGGAATACTGAAATTAAACAGAACTCTGTCTAAATGTGTTTACAATAAAAAATATCCAAACAAATACAAAGAAATATAGAGGATGTAAATTGATGAATTTCATGAAGAAAAGTTTAGTCGCTATCGCACTGGTCAGTACCTTAACATTATCGGGTTGTGGCTATAATACCTTACAGGTGAAAGACGAAGCGGTCACGGCATCGTGGTCTGAAGTACAAAACCAATATCAACGCCGCGCCGATTTAGTTCCTAATTTGGTCAATGTGGTTAAAGGCTATGCCAAACATGAAGAACAAGTCTTGACTGAAGTAACGCAAGCACGTGCCAATGTTGCAGGCTTAAAAGTGGATAAAGAAGTGCTAGAAGATCCCGCTTTATTTGAAAAATATCAACAAGCGCAGGCACAGATGACCAGTGCATTATCACGTTTAATTGCAGTGTCTGAAAACTATCCAGACTTAAAAGCCAATGAACAATTCCGTGATTTACAAGTTCAACTAGAAGGCACTGAAAATCGTATTGCTGTGGCACGTAATCGTTATATTACTGCTGTTCAGGACTTCAATTCCTATTCACGTCAGTTCCCGCAAGTCATGACAGCCAAAGTGATTGGTATGGAAACTAAACCGAATTTTAGTGCTGAACAAGGCGCACAAAATGCCCCGAAAGTATCCTTCGATTAAGTCCTGCATGATTGAATAAGGAATGCCGATGTCTGATTTTAATCAACAACACATTTCACCCATAAGCATACTGCAAGCCTTGTTATTGTGTTGCAGTGTATTGATGTGCTCAGTCACGTGGAGTGAGGCGACGACAGCGACGGATGAGAGTGCTGAAGCGGTGGTGCTCGGTAAAATTGTCAAAGATCAACAGACAGCGCAGAATCAAACATCAATTCAAAAAAATACTGAAATAACACTCCAACAACCGAAAATTGCCAATGATCTGGCAGAGGGTGAATCTATTCGTGGATTGCCTACACTCAATGAGCCAGTCGTTGATCAGGCAAATTTACTTTCTGCCGCTGAAAAACAAGCTTTAAGCCAGCGGATTCTCAAGTTACATCAACAAGGCAAAGCGCAAATAGGTGTGGTGATTGTTCCGACGACAGGGCAAGAAGATATTTTTGATTTTGCCATGCGCATTGCAGAAAAATGGCAATTGGGTTCAGCCAAACAAGACAATGGTTTGCTCATGGCCATTGCGGTAAATGATCGCCGAATTCAAATTCTAACTGGTTATGGTTTGGAAGGGGTGTTACCCGATATTGTAGCCAGTCGTATTATTCGTAATCAAATCACACCTTATTTTAAACAAGCCCAATATGCGCAAGGGATTGATGCTGGTTTAGCAGAAATTGAACGTATTTTAAATCTGGATCCTGAAGTGGCAGCGCAAGCCGCAGAGGAATTAAAAGAACGTCAAGCACAAGCTTTACACGAGCAACAAGCCAAACAGAAAACTTTGAGTACGGCATTATTTATCCTCATTGCAGGAATTGTTGGTTCTTTCGTTGTGGGGAAACGCTTAAGTGCTTCAACTGCTGCGGTTGCAGGTACAGTTGCAGGCTTGGTCAATGGTGCAGGCTTAGTGACTAGCCTTTTGATTGGTGGCGGGATTTTCTTTTTACTGATTACAGCTTTGGCACAAACCATTTTTCAGCTGTTTCTAGCTTCCTCTGGTGGTGGACGTGGTGGCAGAGGCGGTGGTGGTTTTGGTGGCGGTGGATATAGCGGTGGTGGCGGTGGTTTTGGCGGGGGAGGAGCATCAGGCTCATGGTAACAACAACAGATACGACAGAAATTGTCACACAGCCGAAAATTGAAGAAATCGCGCAGCCAAGCTTTAAGCGTTGGCTCAAGCATTTCTTTTTTATGCCAGCAACTAAGCGTTATTTTTCCAAACAGGATCAATATGAAATTGCACAAGCTGTGCAACATGCGGAGCAGGGTCATGTTGGAGAAATACAGGTGGTGATAGAGGGCTGTATTCCATCAAATCAAGCGTATCAGCAAACTGTTCATATGCGGGCAAGACAGCTTTTTGCTGAACTGGGTGTTTGGGATACCGAGTTAAATAGCGGTGTACTGCTCTATCTAAACTTATGTGAGCAAAAAGTTGAAATTGTGATTGATCGCGGCATTCAAAAAGCAACCGAACAAGTGGTTTGGGATCGGATTTGTCAAAATATAATTCAACAACTGGCAGCACAGCACTATAAAGTAGCTGTTATAAAGGGTGTGGAAAGTATTGGAGAGGTATTAATTGAGTTTTATACACATGCCATAGCCGATCAGCAGAATGAATTGAGTAACGAACCTATAATATTGGGCTAGAAAACAGTGTTTAAGTGACAAAAAATGTCATTTTTTTACCTAAAAAAACATTAAAACCACACTGTAACAATTTTATTTTTTTAAAGTGCTGTTTTTTCTGTTAATTTTATTATAATCACTCTTGGCATATTTAGTGCTATACATAAAATAAGCTAAATAAGTTTATAAAGCTTATAAAAATTAACAAACATTTGTGGAGAATGTTATGAAATCAGTACAAAAGGGTTTTACTCTTATTGAATTAATGATCGTTGTCGCGATTATCGGTATTTTGGCTGCAGTGGCTATTCCTGCGTATCAAGACTATACAGTTCGTGCGAAAATTTCTGAAGTAATCGTGGCTGGTGCATCTGCTAAATCTGCAATTTCTGAAGGTTTCCAAACCAATGGTATGGATGGTGTTAACTCTGCTGCTCAATCAGTAACTAAAGGTTCAGCAACTCAACCTGTAAGTAAGTATCTAGAATCTATTGCCGCAGCTACAACTACAGGTGTGATTACTTTAACGACAACTGCTGATGATAGCTTACCGACAGATGCTAGACAGAAAACAATTCTTATGTCTCCTTATGCACGTGCTGCTGGTGTAGGAACGGCACCTGGTGCAAATGCAGTATTAGCTGCTGGTGCTTCAGGTTCAGTGGAATGGGCATGTGCAACAACAACTTCGGTACAAGCTGAAAAACGTCTTGCAGCTCTTTCTACAAAAGGTACTTTACCTGCGAAATATGCACCATCTGAGTGCCGTTAATATTAAAATTTGAACTTTAAGGTATGAATATAAGAAGGCCAGATTTATCTGGTTTTCTTATATTTAATGAAACAAAAAATCATTTTTAGCTTAGAGTTAATTGTATTCAATGATATCCCTTTTATTATTAAAAAAAAAGATTACTACTTTGATGTTTTTTGATTTTTCAAAAATTATACTTATTATTTTTATACCAAATTTTATTTTTTTATCGGTTTCATTTTTTACAGTAACATCAAGACCATTGATTAATATTGATTACTTAATCGCTTTATTATTCCTATTTTCCCCTTCGAAACTGATGCGTCTGAGTGGGGTAGTATTATTTATTTTAGCGATGTTATTTGATACGGTGATGTTTATTATTCAAATATTTCCTTTCATGGATTTTGCTGCAATACGTTATTTGTCCTCATTTGTTTCAATTGCACCGAAAAATTATTTAGCCATATTGATTGGATTTTTAATATGTATGGGTATTGTTTTATGGGGGACAATGTATTTATCAAAAATAACAGCAAGAATATATGCAATTTTTATGATAGTTGTTTTGCTGGTTATTACTTCGGTATTTATGCAATTACGTATCACTTATGCTGAATTTCAGGCGATTTTGGGTAGGGATAATTATTTCATCGCTCATAGTCAAATGCTTTTATATCAAGAAATTACAAAAAGTCAATTTTGGGATGAATCAAATATTATCCCTAAACTAGCACCTTTACAAACGAAGCAACGGCGTGCAGCAAATTATCTACAGCAGCCATCATCTTCTAAAATATTATATATAGTTGCAGAATCATGGGGTGCTTTAAGAAATAATGCTGCACAAAATTTAGTGATGCAGAATATCATTAAGCAAAAGGAAAATTTAGAATTTATTAATTATGGATCATTTTATACTATAGGTTCAACTGTAGCTGGTGAATTACGTGAATTATGTAATTTGGAATTACTAAATAATGGGTTTGCATTTAGTCGATTAGAAAAAGAAAAATTTTCTAGTTGTTTGCCGAAAAAATTTGCACAAAACGGTTATAAAACAATTGCTTTACATGGTACTAGTGGTCTACTTTATGATCGGACAGATTGGTATGTTAAAGCTGGTTTTCAGGAAACATTGTTTGGTGAACACTTTATTGGGCTTCCTCGTTGTCGTGCCTTTAATGGTATTTGCGATAATGCACTTATAGATGTAATAGTAGATAAGTTTTCAAGTTATTCTCAACAAAATCTATTTTTCTATTGGATGACGTTATCATCACACCAGCCGTATTCTGAAAAGGATATTTACAATAGGCGTTTTAAATGTGAGGCTTTTAATATGCAGTCGAAGGGGGAAATCTGCCGAAATACTCTTTTGGAGACGCAATTCTTAGATAATATCGCTGAGTTAATTCAAAAACCGCAAATGAAAGGGGTAGAGGTAATTATTGTTGGGGATCATCAGCCACCAATTTTTGGTTATGACATCGAATATGTACATCCATTGACTGTGAGTTATTTGCATTTTAAAGTAAAGTAATCATCTCCTGTTTAAAAATAAATCAACCTAATAAATATTGTCATATTGTGACTAAAATAACATAAAATAATGTATGATTTTTTTAAATTATTGATTAGTAATATTTTTTTTTTGGCATGCTTTTTGAGGTATAAAACACTAAATAGTATTTAGAGATAAGCATGATGAAAAAAAATCAAGGTTTTACCCTTATTGAATTGATGATTGTGGTTGCCATTATTGGAGTTTTAGCTGCTATCGCAATTCCTGCATATCAATATCATTCAGCTCGTGCAAAAATTAGTGAAGTATTGACACAAGCAAGTCCTGCTAAAATATTAGTCAGTGAGGCTTTTATGACAAATGGTATTTCTAGTGTAGTGGCAGCAGCTACAGAATACAACGCTAGAGCAGCCACAGAGAAAAAAACTCAATATGTTTCTGATATGCAAATAGGTAATGATGGGGTAATTACTGTTACGCTTACGACAAATGGTAGTGTGGGTTTACCCAGTGATGTTTTAGGGAAAACATTGGTCTTGACACCTAATATAGGTGGCGCAAAATTGACAACCACAATAGGAAGTATTGATTGGGCTTGTGCTTCTGCAAGTGCGAATAATGCAGCAGCTAAAAGTTTAGTTGCTGATTTGGGAACTTTAGCAGCACAATATGCACCGTCAGAGTGTCGTTGATTAAAAGTAAATTTTTCAATTTGAGAAAATAAGTATGCCAAAAATGACTAAAGAACAACGAGATGATTTTTTACGTATCGAGTGCGTGATAATGGTCGCAAGATATTTGGATATTATCAGTGATCAATATTTACCTCTAGATCAATTTGATTTATTAAAGGATAGAGTTGTTGAAAAATCACCAGAAGTGGCAGAAAAGTTAGAGAATTTTCAAAATATTTATAAAGAATGGTTTCAAACTATTGTTGAAAGTGAAAGTTTTAGTATAACAACAAAAGAAGTTGATGTGATTCTTAAAAAAGATAAAGCGAGGGAAACTCTAAGTCAGGTTTGTGTTCAATATCGTAAAGATAATAATCTTCCTGAAATCTAAGATAAATATTTGAAATTCGCCATAGAATCTAAATTAATCATTTGTGATGCAGTATCTAATGTCTAAACACCTTAAATTTTTCCTCACTCATTTATCTATTTCATTACTGATTGTTTTGTTGGTTATTGGGCTTGTGTTCTTTGTCTGGTATCCATCACCTTTGGCTCAGGCAGTTGGTGTTACTCACATTTTTTTAATGCTCTTGGTTGTAGATGTTGTGATTGGACCATTATTAGGTCTATTGGTTTATAAAGAAGGTAAAAAAACCCTTAAATTTGATTTAACGGTCATTATTGCTATTCAAATTGCAGCGCTATGCTACGGTATTTATAGTATCGAGCAAGGTCGCCCTGCTTGGCTTGCTTATAATGTAGATCGTTTTGAGTTGGTGCGAAAAAATGACATTATTCAAGATAATCTGAACCAAGCCCAACCACAATTTCAGCAACTTTCTTGGTTAAAACCACAATTTGTTGCTACAGAATTTGCCAAAAATACTCAGCAGCGGAGTGATGATATGTTTGCAGAAGTTTTGGATGGTATTTCTCTCGCACAACGTCCAGAGCGTTATGTCGAGCTAAACAAAGCAAAAAAACAAATGCAACAACGCGAACAAAAACTTGAATTATTACAGCAGTACAATAACAAAACAGATGTAGAAAAAGTCTTAGCCAAATATCCACAGGCAACTGCATTTTTACCGATGAAAGCCAGTGTTGTAGATATGACTGTTTTGATAGATCAAAAAGCCAATGTGGTTAAAATTGTAGATTTACGTCCATGGCACTAAATCATTAAGAATGATGTAAGAAAAGCAGATTATCAATTCATCTGCTTTTTTATTATCATAGGCCCATTCTATTTTCACTGATTCAATCATGAAATTTTTCTTATTGCTTTTAGCCAGTGTATTCATTGCCCTTGGCTGGCTTTTGCCTATCCATTACCGCCCGTGGGTGACGTATACGGGTGAGCTGTTTGCTTTTTTATCGCTGTTTGCCCTTGCCGCCATTTATTTAAAAGACAAAATTAAGTTACCTGTAATCAGTCTGCCTTTATTGTTTTTGGCTGGCGTGCCTCTGTTGCAATATTTCTGCGGTGAACTCTTCTTCTTTGACAAAGCCTTACTCTGTTCTCTCTTTGTTTTCGGATTCTGGCTGTGCAGTGTGTTGGGATATAACCTGACCCAAAACAAATTAGACAGAGAAAATATTTTTATTGGCTTTAGCACGGTTTTACTCTTGTCTGGAACCCTGACGGGCATTATCGCCATTTGCCAATGGTTAACGCTTGATGCCTATATTCCGGGCATGGTGAATATGCAGAATGCTGTGCGCCCATACGCAAACTTTGCTCAACCGAATAATATGGCGACATTTTTGATCATGTCATTACTCGGTTGCGTATATTTATATGAAAAACAGAAAATAAAAACCTGGGTTCTTAGTCTTTGTACCTTTATTTTGATTTTTGCGGTGGCGCTGAGTCAGTCGCGGACTTCTTGGGTCGCCTGCTTATGTATTCTTGTTTATGGCGCTTATCAGCAGTATAAGGGGCTGATCACACTTAAGTGGTATTACACACTGGCATGGCTTGCACTCTTTATAGGGGTAATCACGCTATTACCGATTGCTACGCAATGGATTGGACAAGTCACAGATTTGGATATCGCTCAAACCAAAACGGCTGCTGAGCGTGCAACAGGAGATATGTCTCGCTTAGCCATTTGGCAGCAAATGCTGCATGCCATTTTAGATCGTCCTTGGTGGGGCTATGGTTGGAATCAAACCAGTGTTGCTTATACTTTGGTGAGTGATCATTTTCAGGGACCCGTCTGGATTCGTAGCGCACATAACTTTATTCTTGATTTTGTGCTGTGGAATGGTTTGCTGATTGGTATTCCATTTTTGGCCTACTTCGGCTACTGGGGTTATTTGCTAAATAAGCATGTCAATTCAGTAGAGTCCGTAATTGGTATTTTAATGATTGGGGCGGTGCTGGTTCATGCCATGCTCGAATTCCCGCAATATTATGCTTATTTCTTGCTTCCTGTGGGTTTTATTCTGGGGCTAGTGCAATCACAACAATCCAATATCAAGACCATTACGCTTTCACCGAATTATATGCGAGTGCTTTATGTTGTCTCGCTGCTGTTATTGGGATTGATTATTCGAGATTATTCGGTTGCTGCTGCAAAGCTGAATCAATCGATACGTTATGAAAAAACACCAGAAAAAATAACCAATCAAAAACCAATTTATTTACTTGAAGAGTTTGATCGACGGATTGAATGGATTCGTATGAGTCCATATACCAAACGCAATGAGCAAGAGTTGCAAGAAATTCGAGAAATGGTTTTAAACTATCCGACCAAATACGATCTGATTAAATATGCCAAAGTACTGGCTTTTAATGGTCATGAAAAAGAAGCTAAACATCAGCTTTGGTTACTGAAAAAATTAGGAAAAATGGATCTAGATTATGCTTCACTAGCACAGCCCATTGCTAAAAAGTAGAACAGCAAATGTAAAACAACCAGTCAATTAATAAATTGACTGGTTGTTTATTTTAAATTCATGATGTTATTCGATACGCGGAAACGTCATCCGCAATTGTTCGAGGCAAGATTACTTTGGAAAAGTACAGTTTCTGCGATGAATTGATCAATAAAAGGGATTTGACGAGTTTTGCGGATGACAAATGTTTTTGGTTCTTTTGGCGTAACAAAAGAACGAACGAGCTCCAAATACCTGATCCAAAAAGGTAAGACTCCGTCATGAATAACCAGAAAGCCAAGGGCTCTATTTCTAGAATCCTTAACTGACTGGCATTAGTCAATTGACTGGCTATTTTGTAGATTAAATTTGACTTTGAATATAATTTTCGATGCCCACTTTTTCAGCTAAATCGAGCTGAGTTGTAGTCCAGTCCCAGTAAGCTTCTTCTTTTTCTAAAATTTCTTGCACAAGGTCACGGGTCACATAATCCATTTCCTGCTCAGCTAAGCTGACAGCTTTTTGTAGCGCTTCAATATTTTCTTTGACCTTACGCACATCACAATTGAGCACTTCAATGGTGTGTTGGCCAATATACAACTTACCTAAATGTTGTAAATTCGGTAAGCCTTCTAAAAATAAAATACGTTCAATAATTTTATCCGCATGTTTCATTTGCTGAATCGATTCTTTGTATTCCGCAGAACCCAGTTGTTCAATTCCCCAGTCATTAAACATACGTGAATGGAGAAAATATTGGTTAATAGCGGTTAAATGGTGGAACAGCACCTGATTTAACTGATTAATTACATCGCGATTGCCTTTCATGGGAAATACTCCATCAACAATTTCTGCCTTAACCATTTGTCAGGCAATCAAAAATTATTATTGCAATTATTTTAAACAAGAACAGAAACAATGGCGAGTAATTTATAGAACGGCAAATGAAAATCGCAATCAAGAGCAATTGATGCTTAAGTTTTGATGAGAAAAAACCCGCTTAGAGTCATAAGCGGGGGAGGAGTGATCTTTCGATCATCAAAACAGTATAATTATAACAATAGAGATTTAAGCCGCATAAGACAGGCGGGCAGCCAGATCTGAGAGTTCATCACTAATGATTGCGCGAGCTTCTGGCGCGCAGCGACCACAGCATGTTCCTAGATCAAGTAAATCACGAATTTCACGATAGCTTTCAGCACCATTTGCTACGGCATCTTTAATATCTTGATCTGTAATACCACGACATAAACAAACGTACATTTGAGACTGGCCATAAGAGTGAAATGGGATAAGTAATATTATTGATAATTGTTATCGTTTGTCAATGTATTTCATTTGAAATGACATTCATTTTAATTGGATTTTTGAATGAAAAAACACCACTTTATTGGTTAATGCCAGTCGGTTAAGAAATTGACTGGAATTTTATTTTTTAAATTCATAATGTTATTCGATACGCGGAAACGTCATCCGCAACTGTTCGAGGTAAAACTATTTTAAAAAAGTAAGGTTTCTGCGATTTATTAATCAATAAAAGGGGTTTGGCGAGTTTTGCGGTGAGGCGCACTGCGCCGCAAGATGCCTTTCTTGCGAAGCTCTGCTTCTCATTTGGGCTTATCCAAAGTAATAGATGAGCTCCAAGTATTTGATTTAAAAAATATAAGACTCCGTCACGAACAACTAAAAACTAAGGACTTTATTTCTAAAATCCTTAACTGACTGGCATTAATTTATTGGTGGTGTTTGATAAAAATATTTAACTATTTGATTTTTAGTTATTAATAATAACAATGCCATCCATTTCGACTAAAGCACCTTTGGGTAAGCTTGCAACGCCTAATGCTGCACGTGCAGGGTAAGGTTGTGCAAAGTATTCACCCATAATCTGATTCACTAGCTGGAAGTGTGAAAGATCAGTCATGAAAATGTTGAGTTTGGCGATATCTGCTAGCGAACCGCCTGCTGCTTCACAGACTGCTTTTAAATTATCAAATACGCGACGAATTTGTGCCTCAATTCCTTCAACCAATTCCATACTGTAAGGGTCTAAACCAATTTGACCTGAAAGGTACAGCGTATTTCCCACTAAAATTGCTTGAGAATAAGTACCAATTGCTGCAGGTGCATTTTCAGTATGAATGACTTGGCGGGACATTGATTTCTCCTTATATTGTCTGAAAACATCATAGCGCATATCCATGAATTAGGGGGATATGATTGAATTAACTTGCTTTTGATGCTTCTGAAATATTAATCGGTTGGGCTAAGCGAGTAATACGTGGAAAGCCAAAATGCATGCGTAAATCACGAATGATTTGTGCAATTTGCTTACGATTGTGTACCACAATGTTGACGTAAGTTTTGTCTTCGTGGCTGTGTACCATTTCTACACCAGTTTTTTCTTTACGGCATTGATAGATGAGGTCAGAGATTTGTTCATCATTCATGACCATATCAATACTTAAGTAGGCTGTAAAACTAATATCATTGGCATCATCTGACGTCCAATGTAAAGGCATGATGTTTTCTGGATGCAAATGTTGTTCGTGCAAAAGATTATGACAACGTGCACGATGTACAATTAAGCCACGACGGGATAAATGCCCTTGAATCGGGTCGCCGAGTACAGGATTACAGCAATGTGCATATTTAACATCAACGCCTTCCGTGCCTTGAATTAGACGAGTGGACGCTTGAGAATCGATGTTTTGACCTTGTGCAAAGAGATGATTTGCAACCAATTGAGGCAGTAAGTCACCCACGGCAATTTGTTCAAAGAGTTGCTCTTGAGATTCAATATGCCGCCATTGCAGGATATCCAACCAATCAGCATCGGTTAAATCTGTGATTGAGCGATTAAAGAGCTTTAGGGCACGGTTTAATGCCTGTTGACCAACCAATTGTTGCTCTTCAATATCTTGATCACGCAAAATATTTTGAATTGCACGCCGTGCTTTTTGAGTGTTAATAAAGCTGAGCCAATCTGGATTGGGTGTTGCCAAAACATCAGTAATAATTTCAATTACTTGTCCACTAACCAAAGGTGTGGAAAGTGGCTTGATTTCGCCATTTATTTTTGCGCCCACAGCATGGTTGCCTAAAAATAGACTGGCTGAATAAGCAAAATCAACAACTGTGGCACCTTGTGGAAGTTCGTGTAAATGACCGTGTGGGGTATAGACCCAAATTTTTTCTTGATGTAAATAATCTAAAAGATCGCTAAAGGTGGTTTTTGCACAAGCACCATCAATCAGGACATTGAGGTTTTGCATCGAGGCTTGAATGGCTGAACGACACGCTTGGGGTGCATTTTCACCTAAAATCACACCGAAACGGGCTGCTTTACGCATCAGTTCAGTTTGAATGGTCAGTGATAAAGTGGTTTTTTCACCTTTTAAACGCATTAGTAACGATTGATTGCCACCAGGCAGTGGGCGACGAATATGATCTTCATAATGTAAGATTTGGAAATTTTCCCGCAAAATTTCTGCTAAACGGTCACAGTCAGCAATGCTCTGTAAAATGATTTCAAACGCATGACTATGCGTAAGTTCTTGTAGATCAATATCATTTTTGACAAAGTGACGCAGTAATTCAATATTGTTATTTTTCTTTTTAATACGACCAGAGATTTGATGTTGTTGTAGCAATTCAGTCAGATTTTTTTCCCAAAGACTTTGATATTCACAGCGTTTAGGTTTGGTTTGTAATAATGCTTCTTGCACATTATTGAACATATCTAAATCAAGATTTTGATAGCACAGATGTTCTAAGTTATCCGCCATTTCATTCATGCCGACGATACGTGCCATCGGAACAAAAATATCAGAGGTTTCTTGTGCGATACGCATGCGTTTATCTGGACGTAATGAGCCCAAAGTGGTCATGTTGTGATAACGGTCTGCAAGCTTAATAATAATGACACGAGGGTCTTGTAGCGTTGCTTGCAGGATTTTACGGAACGAGGCTGCCTTATTGTATTCTTTATCGCTGGAATGGCTGAGTTTAGTTACACCATCGACCAATTCGGCTACGGTGCGACCAAATTTTTCAGCAATATCATCTTTGTTGAATTCAGTATCTTCGATCACATCATGTAACAGTGCAGCCATGAGGGTTTCGGCATCTAAGCGCATATGCGAAAGAATACTACTGACTGCAATCGGGTGTAAAATATAAGGTTCACCACTCTTACGCGTCACGCCATCATGTGCAAGATCTGCATAATCGCAGGCCGCAAGCACGCGCTCGACATCGCTTGCATCTAGGTAAGCGTCGATAATGATTTTGAGCTGTTGTCTGGCTTGGCTGACCTGTGGGCCTGGCATATAACACCTTTACTACTTAAGTTTCTACAATTTAAATCGCTAGACCTTTAATGAAAAACATATTGCATGACTTGTCAAATTTTTCATTCAAAAAAAAGCAAAAAGATACCTTTGAAATAACGTATCTTTATACTTATGTTATAACGGTTATTGAGCAAATATAAAAGTTATCCAATAAAAAAAGCCTAGTTAAAAACTAGGCTTTTTCAAGATTTTTTTTCTTATTGGAAAGAAAAGCCATCTAAATTCAGATTGTTTGCAGAAAGTGCAAGGTCAAGACTCGAAGTTTGATAGTCTTGATCACGTTGTTTCAAAATATCTTTCGACACATGACCAGCAGCAATTTCACGTAAAGCAACTACAGTCGGTTTGTCGTTATCCCACTCTACAGTTGGTTCGATACCTTGACGTGCCAATTGACGCGCGCGCTTGCTTGCCACTAGTACAAGCTCAAAGCGGTTGTCTACATGGTCTAAACAATCTTCAACGGTTACGCGTGCCATAAGAATTCTCGTTTGAATATTAAATTTGAACAGACTGAGCAGTATAAAAGGCTTTGACTGTAGACTCAAGTTTTAATCACGATTCAATCGGCGTTATTAATTTTTGAATCAATTCTTGATGACGATTGGCTTGTTGTGACAAACGCAAACGATTGGCAATAATCACCGATTCTAAGTCGTGTAATGCCTTATTAAAGTCATCATTAATAATCAGATAGTCAAAGTTAAGATATTGTTGCATATCTTCAACTGCGCAGCTTAAGCGGTGTTCAATGACTTCGACAGAGTCGGTGCCCCGATTGGACAAGCGTTGACGCAAATCAAATTGGCTTGGTGGTAAAATGAAAATTTGTTGAGATTCAGGGAAAAGTTTACGAACTTGTTCTGCACCTTGCCAATCAATTTCAAGTAACACATCATGACCTTTAGCCAATTGTTGTTTTACCGTGGCTTGAGCTGTGCCGTAATAGTTACCAAATACTTCAGCATATTCAATAAAACCACCTTGCTGAACTAAAGCAAGAAAATCTTCTTTTTGAGAAAAATGATAATGCACACCGTCGAGTTCACCCGGGCGTTGACCGCGAGTTGTGTGTGAGACAGAAACGTGTAAATTGTTCACACGCTCAAGTAGGGCTTTAACCAGAGATGTTTTGCCTGTTCCAGATGCAGCAGAAACGACAAACAAGAGACCCGACATGATATTTTTCCTGATATGATAAAATATCTTCTCTATTTTAGAGCAGACTATCGTCAAACTAAAGAGCTGATCGTAGTTTGTTTGCATTTATTTCAAATTATTCAGTTTAAATTCGAGTGAGCATTGAGGGTCTTATGGAAATTGTATTGGCCAATCCACGTGGTTTTTGTGCAGGTGTCGACCGTGCAATTGCGATCGTTAATCGTGCACTTGAGTGTTTTAATCCGCCCATTTATGTGCGCCATGAAGTCGTACACAATAAATTTGTGGTGGATGATTTACGTCAGCGTGGGGCGATTTTTGTTGATGAGCTGGATGAAGTTCCAGATGACAATATTGTGATTTTTAGTGCGCATGGTGTGTCTAAAGCTGTGCAAATTGAGGCTGAACGTCGCGGTTTAAAAGTATTTGATGCAACTTGTCCCTTAGTGACCAAAGTACATATTGAAGTGACGAAATATGCCCGTGAAGGGACAGAAGCGATTCTAATTGGTCATGAAGGTCACCCAGAAGTTGAAGGCACCATGGGGCAATATGACAAAAAAAACGGTGGGGAAATTTATTTGGTCGAAGATGAAGCGGATGTCGCTGCATTAACCGTTAAAGATCCAGAGAAAGTGGCTTTTGTAACCCAAACCACATTGTCGATTGATGATACAGCCAAAGTGATTGATGCTTTACGGACTAAATTTCCACATATTCAAGGGCCACGTAAAGATGATATTTGCTATGCCACACAAAACCGCCAAGATGCTGTGCGTGATTTAGCCAATCAATGTGATGTGGTTTTAGTGGTAGGGTCGCCAAACTCATCAAATTCAAATCGCTTACGTGAATTGGCTGAACGTATGGGCAAGCAGGCTTATTTGGTTGATAATGCGGATCAACTGGATCAAACATGGTTTAATGAAAAGACTAAAATTGGGGTTACTGCTGGTGCATCTGCCCCAGAAATTTTAATCAAACAAGTCATACAACGTTTACAAGATTGGGGTGCTAAAGCACCAGAAGAACTAGCAGGGCGTGAAGAAAATATTACCTTTAGTTTGCCGAAAGAGTTACGTATCTCTGTAATTCAGGCATAACTGTTAAAGAAGTAACATTCTCTTTAAATTCTTAATTTGACAGGTAATTGTATTTTGGCAATTATCTGTTTTTTTATGCCTTTTATCCTTTATGTGTTTAGTTTGTAATTAAGTTAGGTATTATTTTTAATAGGGTAAAATTTTGTTATCTGGGGGGAGTATGCAGCAAACAAAAAAAAATCAAGGGTTCACCTTAATTGAGTTGATGGTGACCGTTGCAATAATGGCGATTATTGCAATGATGGCTGCACCTTCTTTTGGGGATATGGTAACGAGACAAAAATTAAATAGTAATGCGCGTGGTTTGATAATTGCATTAAACCAAGCTAAATCACAAGCAGCGCTATTGCGTACAACAGTGGCTGTTTGCCCTAGTAGAACAAATTCAGACGATGATTTTACAAAAGATGAGTGTGCAACTGCTTTCATTGTTGAATATACAGCTCCAAATCCATCTCTGACTCCTAGTGAAATACAAATACTAAAGCAAAATATACTTGCTGATAGGGTTTATTCAGTTGAAATAGACCCTAAAGTGACTGTGCAATCGACTAGCACTACAGGAGCGCTTTTTAATGCGACTGGAAGTGTCAGTACACAGGCAACATTTAATATTTGTGCTGCGGGAAATTTGCGTACTATCAGTGTGCTGAGATTAGGAAGTATTAGCCAAAGTTCGGGAACATGCTAATGAATAAAAATAATTACCAAGCTGGGGTAGGACTCATGGAAGTTCTCGTTGCCTTATTACTCTTAGCAATAGGTGTGTTAGGTTATGCTGCTTTGCAGCTAAGAGCAATGGATGCCTCAGCAGAGGCTTTGACTAAATCACAAGGTATCTTAATTTTAAGAGGGCTATCTGAAAATATGCGGGCTAATGGTGCAGGACAAGCTAATTATGCAGCGGCAGTCCGTGGATACACATCAATTGCCGCCACCCCAACTGCACCAACACCATCTTGTTATAACCCATCCACACTTTGTACTGCTGCACAAATGGCTAATTACGATGCATATAGTGCTGCAAAGTCTGCTTTTGAAATTGGGATGCGAATTACGATGGCGGAATGCCCAGGTGTATCGAGTGCTCCAGTGAGAAGACAATGCTTATATGCAGCATGGAATAATACAACTCTAAGTGCAACCGCAACAACTGCGAATGTTAGTCAGTGTATGTCTTCTACAGGAATCTATGTGAATACCGCACGTTGTTTAATGATGGAGGCATATTAAAAATGAATCAGAATAATGTTTCTATCTCAAATCAACAAGGTTTCACGTTGATTGAATTGATGGTCGCTTTAGTTTTAGGTTTGTTGGTCAGTGCAGCCGCGATTCAGTTATTTACGGGAGGATTACTTTCTTCTCGTATGCAGGAAGCAAGTGCGGAACTACAGAATAGTGGTATTTTTGGTTTGGACTATATTACTAAAGATGTTCGATTAGCCAATTATGCTAATACTACGAATCCTGTACTGAATGAACAAACATCATGGGGTGGTATCGTTTTAACAGCAAAAACAGCATCAATTACAACAGCAAATATTCCAATTCCAGCTTCAGCACCTTTTATTTCAAATGGATTGTTAAGTCATAGTCAGGGCACAGGAGATGCTTTAAGCACTGTGACAAATGAATGGCGCGGACTTTCAAATGTGAATGCAACAAGTGATCAGTTAACCATTCAGTTCATTGCGCCAAATACAATGATAAATTGTGAAGGTGCCAATGTTCAAGCAGGAGATTATGTCATTCAACGTTATTTCGTACGACGTGATCCCGCAAATGCGACTTCAGGAACAGACTTTGGTTTAGCTTGTGATGCTAATCGACCTACTGCATCGGGCACAACACCAGTTCTTCCACCAACAGCAATTAGTGGATTTGGAGATGCTGGGGAGATTATTATTCCACGTGTAGATCATTTTATTGTGCAATTGAGTGTAAGAAATGATGCGGGTAGTTTGGCGTATTATACGATTAATCAATATCGAGCCATTGCCGCAACGGCTCGTGCAGCATCTACAACCCCACCACGTATTATTGCAGTGAAATTAGGGGTGTTGGTGCGGTCTATGGATAATACAAACAATGCTGCAATTGATTTAACTAAGCAAATTCCAGTTTTAAATCAAAATGTTACTTTAAATAATACAACAACAAAGTTTGCTCGTCGTGTATACACGACGAATATCACCCTGCGTAATGGTTTGGGGGAAGCATTATGAGAAACAGTAATTTAAGTTATCAATCACAGCGTGGAGCAACTTTAATCGTTGTATTGTTCATGCTTCTACTTATCACAATTATGGGTATTGTTGGGATTCGTGTTGCGATGACGTCTTTGAATATTGCAACTAATAGTCAGGTAGGGCAGCTGTTATTACAAACAGGCGATACTCCAACCAATCAGTTTTTGAACGTATCGAACTATAACGACCTCATTGTTTTAAGTGGGGCGATAGGGAAAGCGATTGAAGAACATAAAGTCGCTCCAGGGAAAGAAGTTATTTTCTGTTATAAACCAACATCAAGTCAAAAAATAGGTGTTGCATTTGATACTACTGTCTTGGTTGCACCGAGCAAGGGTGCGAATGCTAAAGCAACTATTGATTCTACCCAGTCAAATCGTAGTGGTTTTTGTAACTTAGAAAGTGATTTTGGAAGTGCACGACAAGCTGTTGTGACTCAAGTAGCAGTTCGTATTCCTACTGATGCAATCTCTGATGCAGCTCCAGGTTCAACACTTGCTCGGGATACTGATGTGAGTTTGCAGTCAAATACGTCAAAAGGGAAAGTGGAAGCTCGTGTTCGTATTACCTTAACTGCAATTATGCCTGCATATTCAACAGAAAGCTTAACCACTGTACAGAATGACTGTATTGGTTCAGCAAGTACAGTGGGTTATATCAATGATAATATTGATGATGCTGTTACAGGGAATGGAACAGTTGCAGACTGTTTAAGACGTTACGGTATACCTGTGAATACACAAGTACAGGAAATCGATTTACGTAAACGTGATATTCAAGTCACAGCACCATGATTAATGGGAGAACGATAATGAAATTAAATAAGTTTGAGCGAAGAAGTCGCACCCAAATTCATACTGGTTTTGTATTTTCTGTATTTTTTACTGGTACGCTACTCATTACATCATCTGTTGTACAAGCGGCAGATTTACAGATTTATGCTAAGCCAAGTGCGGGCAAAAAAACTATTGTAATGATGTTGGATACTTCTGGTTCGATGGGGGATTCAGACACTGGCCAAACAGGATCTCGTTTAACTCGTTTAAAAACTGGAATGAATACCTTTTTAGCCAGTAATAATCCTGTACTGACTGATGTACGAGTGGGTTTAGGTAATTATTCAACTGGAGGTGATGGGCAAACGGGGAATATTTTAGTTCCAGCAGCACCTTTGGGGGATGTTAGTACCTTAAACACAGTAGGTTCTCAACGTTATAAACTTAAGCAAGCTGTACAGAATCTTACTGCTAGTGGTTATACTCCTACTGCTCATGCATATGCTGAAGCTGCTGCCTATTTAATGGGGACTACAACATATTCTGAAGAGAATTATACTATTCGTAGAAATAGTTTTGTGAAGCGTGTTCGACGATCAACTGGAGCTACAGACTATAGTTATTGTAATGAGTTTAGAGATCAAGATATTAGTTTAACAAATTTATATCAGGAGTGTAGGCGAGGAAATTATTGGAGTAATAATGGTTCTTGGACTTCTATGTCTGCTAGTGTGCCAAGCGGTTTTTCATCCGGAATATTGTATGATTCAGAAAATTATAACGGCTATGACTATTATTACTACCATACCAATTATATTTATAAAGTAGTTGATCCAAATAGTGGTTTTAATTATTCAGTGTCAACTTCCAAGAATGGAACTAATTATACTTCACCGTTACCAGCAACGTCTGATCGTGTCTCTTGTGATGGGCAGGGGGTTTATGTTTTATCAGATGGTGCTGCCAACAATACTTCAACCAGTGAATCTACTAAAATTATGTCCACTGCTTTAGGTGGCACCTATGGGACAAGTTTCAGTTGCTCTGGAGGGTTGACAGGTGGTGGAAGTGATTCAGCTTGGGATTGTATGGGGGAGTTTGCGAAGAAACTCTTTGATGCAACTAAAAACCCTACAGGTGTATCTATTCAAACAGCCTTTGTTGGTTTTGGTAATGAAATGAATAGCTTGACTCAAACTTATGTGCAGAATGCATGTAAGATGAGTTCTCGGACACAAGCGGATAGAGCTGGTGATGATGCTTGTTCGCCAAATCAAGGAACTAATTCTGTTTCTTCTCCAGGTTATGGTAATGGTGGATTCTTTACCACACAAAGCTCTACTGGGGTTACAGATAGTGTTATTGCTTTTATTAATAACTTAGGTGCTGCACCACTAGAGCCATTAACAACAGGTGCAATTTCAGTTCCAGTGGATAGTTTAAATCCAAATGGTTTACAACCTTATGGGTATTTACGTGCCCTAGAGCCAAACCCACAAAGTAATAAGGTCATTTGGGCTGGGAACCTTAAAAAGTATAAAGTAGTACTAACGGGTACAAATGCAGGTGCATTTGCTGCAGCTAATGGCACAACTTTGGTTTATGATAACGATGGTGGCTTCCAAACAAATACTAAAGATCTTTGGCATAGTGCGAGTGTTTATCAGAATCAAAATTATAACGACGGCGGTATAGTAACCTTAGGTGGAGCTTATTCAAAAATACCAATGCCTATTTTAGGGCAATCTGAAAATTTAACAATAAAACCTAAGCAATATGCCCATACAGCAAATGCCAATAGGTTACGTCGCTTATTTACAGATGTATCTGCAACGGGCGGCGCTGCTTTAACGAATGCAGCAAATGGTGCAAGTTTATTGAACATTCCGAGTGGTACTTTACCAGCTTCGAATATTACGACATATATTTTATCTCAGTTTAATACTCAAACTACACTAAAAGACTTCCCGCTATTAGTTAAACAAAAACTATTGAACTATTTGGGATACAGTGTTCCATTAGATGAAACGGCAACAGTATTACCTACTACATTAACAACACCTAATTCTCCGCATTTGGCAATGGGGGGGAGTGTTCACTCTTTCCCTGTTCAATTGACTTACTCAGGTACATTAGATACTGCTGGTGAATTAACAAGTACCCGTAGTCAATCGGTTCTGTATGGAACAATGGATGGTGGTCTACATTTGGTAGATGGTGAAACAGGTGTGGAGCAAATGGTATTTGTTCCAGCGGAATTGTTGCGTAATACGCTTTCTTCCAAAGCTTTAGTGAAAGGACAAGATGATAATAATGCGCCTGTACATGGCGTAGATGGTGCATGGGTTGCAGACTCTGCATATACAGCGCAAAAAGCAGCGTCATCTTCAGAAACAAGTATGGTGAAAGCCCGTCTGATGAATATCTATGGTGGGTTACGTATGGGGGGGAGTAGTTATTATGGTTTGGATGTTTTAACGCCAACAAGTCCTAAATTATTATTTAGAGTAGGACCTGATTTATCTGATTATAATCGTATGGGGCAGTCTTGGTCGAAACCTGTGTTGGCTAATATACGTTACAATGGCACTATTCGTCGCGTAATGATCGTTGGTGGTGGTTATGACCAATGCTATGAAAACCCAAGTTTCCGTTTAAACTCGACAGTTGCAATGACCGACTATCCAGATACAACATGTAATAGTAAATCTGCGGCTCAAGGAAATGCAGTTTATATAATTGATGCAACTACAGGTGAACGTATTTGGTGGGCAAGTAGCAGTGTATCGGGTGTTGGTACAGCAAATACAGATATGAAACATAGTGTTGTGAGTCGGATTAGTGCACTTGATCGTGATGCTGATGGTCTTATTGATCATCTCTATTTTGGCGATTTAGGTGGACAAGTTTTCCGTGCAGACTTGAATAATAATCAAATAAAATCAGGGTCTGCTTATAGTGATTTTGGTATACGTGTAGCCCGTCTTGCAAATATGGCAACAGATACAAGTGGTACGGCATTAACATCAGGAAAAAATCCTCGTTTCTATGAAGCACCAACAGTTACGATTCATGATCAAGGTTCAACGACTTTTATCTTACTTGGGTTGGCATCAGGAAACAGAAGTACGCCACTTGATGTATACCCAAGTATAGGGCGTGATGGCATGTTGCCAACCACAGCATTAACAGATCGTTTGGTCAATAATGTGTATGGTATTATTGATCGTGATTTTATTAAACGTAATTTAATTACGGGTTCTCCAACCCTAGAGTCGCAGAATAAGACCCTCGCGAATTTGCAAAAAAATCCACAGTTATTATCGGGTATTGTTGCATCTACCTTTATAGGTACAACAGCAAGTAAAGATGGGTGGTATCGTTCACTTTCAAGTAATGGTGCTGGGATAGAGCGTGCAGGTGGAAGTTTCCGGGTATTGGGTGGGATGAAAGCCTTTGAAGAACCAATGGCGATTACAGGAAATTTACTTGTTCCAGTATATGACCCGCAAGGTACGGGTATTGCACCACAAAACCCATGTTTACCGCGTGTGGTAGGTGAAACTGATCGTCAAAAATACTGTTTACCATTTGGTGCATGTTTGACTACGAGTGGGGCTGTCGATCGTAGTAAAGAAGATGATCGCACAGGTTTTGTAACAAAAACGACAGGTTGTCCGGCGGGTGTAGCTGAGTGTAATGATAATCCGATTGGTTCGGGTATTCGTGGTATCGCTTTAGTACCAACAGGGTCGGGCACAGGTGGATCAGATTGTGAATCAACCATTAGTACCAGTCAGGGGAGTGTGGGTAAATGGGAATGCCGTCGAATTGTCAATCCAACACGGTGGTATGAAAAATGGACGCAATAAATCAAAATAATTTTTCTGGTTTACAATCCATTGAAAGTAGATCAAGAGTAGAGCAACAAGGTTTTACCTTGATTGAGTTGATGATTGTTATTGTGATCGTGGCAATCTTTGCCACGATTGCGATACCGAGTTATTTGAATTACACACGTCGAGCAGATGCAGCTTTGGCACAACAGGAAATGCAAAAAATAGCAGAGCAATTAGAGCGTCATAAGTCGCGTAACTTTTCGTATCGAGGATTTGATCCCAATTTTATTTATGGGGTTACAGGTGCGATGAATTCTGTGACATTACCACGAGGTGCAACGGGTTCTGGCATCAAATATACGATCACTATTCGAGATGGTGATGATCCTACTAAGTTATTAACGGATACGACAGCTTCTCCAGCAATTAGAGCACGTCGTTGGACAATCATTGCTGAAACAAGTGATGTTAAAAATTATAATTATTTAATAACCAGTTCAGGCTTACGCTGTAAAAATAAAACAAGAGCCAATGTTACATATAGCGACTGTGGTGCAACGGCGACAGGGAGTGAAAGTTGGTAATATGAAAGGTTTTACACTAATAGAATTAATGATTGTGGTCGCAATCATTGGAATTATTGCTGCGATTGCTTATCCTTCATATGTGGGGTACAAGGTGCGAGTACAGCGTGCTGACGCACAAGCTGAAATGTTACAAATCGCACGTGGTCTGGCGAATTTTAAATTAGCTAACAATAATTATGCAGGCAGGACATTGTCAAACGTCTATGGAGCCACACAGACTCCAGATGGAATGTATAATTTAACTATTACCGATAGCAATAATATTGCATTGACAAATAGTTCAGCGAATACAAATGTATGGCTGCTCGTGGCAACTCCAAAAACAGGAACAATGCAAGTAGGTAATGGTTCGATTTGTCTAAACGATCAAGGTCAAAAGTTTTGGGCTGAAGGTCAAAATTGTACCTCGAATGATTTAAATAATACTTCCAACTGGGACGGACGTTAAATTATAAATTCAAACTGTGGATAAATAAATTTTGATCTTCCTTTCATGGAAAATATAACGTAAAATATTGCCCTCTATGAAAGGGGTTTGAAATGTTCCGGTGGTCGGTGCAGGGATAATCCGTAAAAATTATAAGGTTTTTATCATGGTTGTAATTCGTCTAGCACGCGGTGGTGCTAAAAAACGTCCGTTCTATCAAATTATTGTAACGGATAGCCGTAATGCACGTGACGGTCGTTTCATCGAACGTATCGGTTTCTTTAACCCTACAGCTCAAGGTCAAGCAGAAAAACTTCGTTTAGATGCTGATCGTTTTGCTCATTGGGTTTCTCAAGGCGCTCAACCGTCTGAACGTGTTGCTTCTTTAGCTGCTCAAGCTAAGAAAGCTGCAGCTGCTGCATAATTCTAAATTAAGTAGTAGGAAAGCCCATGACACCAACACAGAATGTTCCCGAAGATCGTATTCAGATTGGACAGTTACGTTCAGCATATGGATTAAATGGGTGGCTCTGGGTCTATTCCAATACAGAACCTATGAGCAACATCTTTGACTATCTTCCTTGGTACATTGAAACCAAAGCGGGTTGGCAAACAGTAGATGTAAAACGTTGGAAGCCGCATGGCAAAGGCTTGGTTGTTTCGCTAAAAGATGTGAGCGATCGCACTGCAGCGGATGGCTTGGTTGGCGTAAATGTTTGGATTTCAAAATCGCAACTTCCGAAAGCAGGAATGGATGAGTTTTACTGGACAGATTTGAAAGGCTTAACAGTGTTAGGTTTGGATGATACTGAACAAGAAGTGAACCTCGGTAAAATCTATGAAATGTTCGAGACCGGTGCCAATGATGTGATGGTGGTTCACGCAACACCAGACAGCATTGATGCTGAAGAGCGTATGATTCCATGGCATAAAGATGTGGTACAGCGAGTTGATCTAGAAGCTGGTCGTATCTACGTAAATTGGGGCGTAGATTATTAATCCTTTAAGGATGAACGCAGCAGGAAAATAGAGGAGTCTGCGATGTTTTTTGCAGTCATTACGCTTTTTCCTGAAATGTTTGAAGCGATTACAGATTTTGGTATTAGCGGGCGTGCAGCAAAACGTGAAATAGTACAAGTCACTTGTATTAATCCACGTGAATTTGCGACGGGCAACTATAAAAGAGTGGATGAACGTCCATTTGGTGGTGGTCCGGGTATGGTGATGATGGCAGAACCTCTGTCAAAAGCGATTCATCATGCTAAAGAGCTTGCTTTGCAAGCAGGATGTGTTCAGGTTCCTGTGGTCTATATGTCTCCACAAGGAAAAACCTTAAATGAAGCAGCGGTACAGCAATTTGTTGAATATGACGGATTAATTGTATTGTGTGGACGTTATGAGGGTGTCGATGAGCGTTTGATCCAGCAATATGTTGATCAGGAATGGTCAATTGGTGATTATGTTTTATCGGGTGGTGAACTGCCTGCGATGGTTTTATTGGACAGTATTATTCGGAGACTTCCGGGTGCAATGTCTGATGAACAGTCCGCGATACAAGACTCATTTGTGGATGGTCTTTTAGATTGCCCACAATACACCAAGCCAGATCATTTTGAAGGATTGGATGTGCCTGAAGTATTAAAATCAGGACATCATGCCAATATTGAAAAATGGCGGTTTTTGCAGCGTTATCAGCGTACACTTGAACGCCGCCCAGAGTTGGTGGAAAAAGTGGAACTGACAAAGCAGCAAAAAAAATGGCTTAAAGATTTAAATACTTAAATTTGATTTAAGTATTCTTTAATAGGCTCTTTATTGGTTGAGATGGTCAGCAATAAAGAGAAAGATAATTGGGTCTATGCGCTTTAGCCTCTATACCCCGCGATGATCAGACCTCTTCTGACTCGCACATATCGGAGATACCCCATGAGCGGTAAGCATCCTTTAGTTCAAGTTATTGAAAATGCACAGTTAAGAACAGATTTACCAGCTTTTGCACCTGGTGACACTGTAATCGTTTCTGTAAAAGTAAAAGAGGGTGATCGTGAGCGTCTTCAGGCTTTTGAAGGTGTTGTGATTGCTAAGAAAAACCGTGGCTTGAACTCTGCGTTCACAGTTCGCAAAATTTCTAGCGGTATTGGTGTTGAGCGTGTATTCCAGACTCATTCTCCAATCGTAGCTAAAGTTGAAGTGAAACGTCGTGGTGACGTTCGCCGTGCTAAACTTTATTACCTACGCGAATTGTCTGGTAAAGCTGCACGTATCCGCGAAAAATTACCAGCTCGTAAAGTTAAAGCTTAATTTTAAGTTTTATACGAGTCAAAAAATGCGCCTTATGGCGCATTTTTTATGTCTTAAATATAGATGAATTTTATAAACCTTGCAGTTTTAAACGGTTGGCATGTTGTCGGTAGACGTCTACTGGATCGGGTGCGAATAGAGCACGTAATCCTAACACTTGATTAACCTCGTCTAAGTGGTTCCAGTTATAGTTATCGCGAATAGTTTTACCAAATTTGGCACTACAACGTGAAACCAGACCATCATTATCTTTACCCTGATCAATCAGTAAACTGGTCACCTTTAATGCCGAATCTGGATCAAGTAAATTGGTGACGGTGCCGACTCCAGCAAATGAGTAAAAGTACATTCCATTTTTCTGAGCAGCACCTTCGCTACATGCAGTCGTTGGCATGCCTAATGGAAATTGAGTATTAAATTTGGCAGAGCCCGCAAGAGTCAAACTGTTACCGCCAGCCAAAGCATCATGTGGGAAGCTATTTGGGTCTAAACCTTGTGCCCAAGTAATGGCCTTAGAGACCAAATTCACCGCCCCGACTAAGGGTGCTTCAACTACAGTACCTTCTGCTTTTAAGATTAGATCAGCCACAGGAGAACCAGTATTGGGTGAACCGATAGCTGTTAATGAGGCTACTTTATTGGGAATGACCCCTGCAACATAACGGATGGTTGGACCACCATGGGAGTGTCCGACCAAATTGACTTTAGCTGCACCGCTAATGGCCAAAATTTCTTCAACCTGTTGAACCAATTGTTCACCACGAACTTCAGATGAGTTAAAAGGTGAAACACGTGTTGCCCAAACATTCCCGCCATTACGTGCTAAATCTGGCAAAATTTGATACCAATAATCAAGTCCAAACTGATCTGTACCCACAGTAATAAAGCCCCCCATACCATGATTAAAGACAATCGGATATTTGGTTTTGGCATAATTTGAGATTGGTGATTTGGCTTCAACTTGCTGAGCTTGAGTGGAAGCATGTGTGGTAGAAAATGTTGCAGCCATCATGGCACAGGCAAACAATGGTCCATATTTCATAGTAGGTTCTCTATTTTTATTTTATAACTGATTTTTATGACAATATGTATTGTCAATGCTAAGTATAAAGTCTAAGACATTAAAAATAAGCAGAAGGCGATAGAAGGGTTTTATAAATGTTACTAATTAATTCGAGAGTAGGTTCCCATATGTGTAAATCACACTTATGGGAATTGGTCTTATAAGCCTTGTAATTTTAAACGATTGGCATGTTGACGATACAGTGCAACTGGATCAGGTGCAAAAAGGCCTTTTAGACCAAATAGCATATTTGCAAGATCAGTATGGTTTAAATTGTAGTTGTCACGAATGACCTGACCTATATGAGTACTACAGCGTGCCACCATACCATCATTGTCTTTGTTGCCATAAGACAGCGGACCTAACTGCATTAGGATGGTATCAATATCGAGTAGGTTGGTTGTTTGTGCTGTGCCACCCCACGAGTAGTAATAAATACCATTCATAACTTTATCTCCACTTTTGTTACAGTCAGTAGCTAAAGCTGTTGTTGGAAAGCGTTTATTGAAGTCTGCAGAACCTGCCTCAGACAATGAGGCCATTGATGCATCAAAGTTGTAAGGCATCTCTGGGTTTCCTTCCGCCCAAGAGATTAACGGTGCAACAATATAGTCACCTAGAATATTAAAGAATGTGCGACTGCCTTGATTGCCTTGGATGTCATCTGCAACTTTTGAACCACGGAAAGTACCGCCTACACCCGTTACAGATGCTACATATTGAGGTTTTACTGCGGCAACATAACGGACTGTAGGACCACCGTGTGAGTGACCAATGAGATTGACTTTATCTTTGCCAGTTAGTGCGCGTATTTCTTCAACCTGTGCAATTAGTTGTTCACCACGGAACTCTGTTGTGTGGGCAGGGGAAAGTTGTGCAGCAAAGACGTTCGCACCATTACGTGCCATATCTGGCAGAATTTGATACCAATAGTCAATATTAAAACTATCATTTCCAATACGTGACCAACCTAACCAACCATGAGTCATCACAATGGGGTATTTGGTCTTGGCATAGTCAGATTTTACTGTTTCTTTAACTTGTAAAATACCTTCTGCAGCTTGAGTTTCAGCAGTCAGTCCCATAGAAAGGGTTGCCATCACGGCAAAGGTCACTGCTTTGGTTTTTGTCGTTAAAATTTTCATAACCGATCCTTTGTTAAATTTTTTTAATATTTTTTTGTATAGCGAAAGAAAAAATAAGCCTCCTGTATTGATCCATTGTGTTTTTGAGCTTTTTAAAGTCTTTGTCTCATTCTCTTATTTTTTGTTATTCATCATTTTATTTTCATCCTGAAAATATCGCTTTAATACATTCGTTCTTATTCAGAAAAAGGTAGTTTTCCACCTTGATCATGGATGGACTCAAAGGTACTCACCCGAAGTTGTTCTTCTGATTTGTTAAAATGCTGTTGACGTAATTGTTGTACTGCTTTTTGTTTAGCATCATCACTCATGCCGCTTTTCATTACGTTATCGCGCTCATTCAGATAACCATTGACTTTATTTTTCCAGTCACTGCGTTCGGTATCTAAAGTTTCTAAACGCTGTGTGACTTCAGGTCCGACCAAATTGGTTCGCATTTGATGAATTTCTTCAGCAGAACCGCCACGTGCTTTAATATCTGTAGTGAGCTTTCTTAAATCTTCCAGTTTATTAAGTTGTTGTAAGTTTTCTTTCCAGTCTTCAGGTAGTTGATTGAATAGGTTTTTTAATTTTTCTGCCTTTTGTGCTTCAGTTAAATTTTTGTCATCCAGAACGGTCATGCGATTTAAAGTGTATTCATGGTAAGTATCTTCCGTACCAAATAAACCTTCAATTTCGTAGTTAGAAAACAGCTGTTTGCGTAAATTTTTCATATCGGCAAATATGCTTTGATAATATTTGGCATCATCTTTATCAATATTGGGCGTTTGTAGATGACCGAGTTTTTCACGGTAATCCATATAGCGATTCCATAAATCTAAAATTTGCGCTCGGGCAGGCTCTTGATAGCTTTGCTCAATATAAGTCTTAAAGTCCGTTTTAATTTGCTTGAGGTCTTTTTCACCATATTGAGTAATAAAGTATTCAAAACAGTTACGCGTTTGTTCATTCACAATTAAACGATTGGTTTGATCTAAGCGTAACTGACAGTTAATTTCAGTGTCTTGCTGGCTTTTACCCATAAAAGCCTTAGCCTGAACTGATTTCATGGAATTGTTTGCTGTTAAAAAATTATCTTGTATAGCAATGCTTTGTGCTGAACTTGTTGGGTCTGCACTGGATTGAGATGGTGCTAACCAAAATAATACTGCACCGATACACAATACAATAAGAGCCAAAATGACCCAGAGCTTATATTTCTGCATGTCCTATGCAACCTTTTATTGCTGTTTTTATTAAGTCTAAAATAGAACTCAATTTGCCATTAAATGTGCAAATACATGGTAGAAAAGTTGTAAATCCTGATAAGCGGTTGTTAACATGTCATTCGTTTGAACTTGCTTGATTTTCGCTATGAAAAAGACTTCGCCTAAAATTCAACGCCGACATCTGAGCGGTGTTTTTTTACTTAATAAGCCTTTGGGTATTAGTTCTAATGCTGCATTGCAGCGAGTTCGTTGGTTATATCGCGCTGAAAAGGGTGGGCATACTGGTGCTTTAGATCCTTTAGCTTCAGGTTTGTTACCGATTTGTCTGGGTGAGGCGACTAAATTTTCACATTATTTATTGGATTCAACCAAGCGCTACCAAACCACCATTCATTTAGGTCATAGCACCACCACGGGTGATGTTGAGGGGAGTGTCTTGTTCGAGCAAGCCGTTCCTGAGTTGACTCAAGCAAAAGTTGAACAGGTTTTGGCCACTTTTGTGGGAGATATTCAGCAAGTTCCACCGATGTATTCTGCCTTAAAAAAAGAAGGCCGTCCGTTGTATGAACTGGCGCGTAAGGGGATTGAAATTGAACGTGAAGCACGTCCTATTACCATTGAGGCACTTGAGTTATTGTCTTTTACTGAAAATAGTCTGACCTTAGATGTGACTTGTTCGAAGGGGACGTATATTCGTGTATTGGGTGAAGATATTGCCAAAGCCTTAAACACTTTTGGGCATTTAACTTATTTGCACCGAATTAAAACAGGGCAATTTGATTTAATCCCAAGCTATACCATTGAATATTTAGAAAGCTTAACTGAATTTGAACGTGATGCTTTGTTGTTGCCTGTTTTTGCGCCAGTCGATCATTTTATCCAAGTACAAGTTCCTGAAGGTCGTGCCGAATATTTTAGTCGCGGTATGGAAAGTAATATTGAGCATGCAGCAGAAAATGAGGTTTTGGTTTTTGATGGCGAGAAATGTTTAGGTCTGGCGGAAATTACCGATAAAAAGCGTTTAGTCCCGAAACGTGTTTTAAATCTCTAATTATTTTTTAATCATTTTTTAGCAAAGCGATAAAATCATATGGACATCGAGATTATCATCAGCCTGATTTTTTTCGCATTCTGTGCAGGTGCAATAGATGCGGCGGTAGGTGGTGGCGGTTTAATTCAAATTCCTGCACTTATGGGGGCATTGCCAAACTATGCAACGGCAACGGTTTTTGGCACCAATAAACTGGCTTCTATTTGTGGCACAGCTTCAGCGGCATTTTCCTATTTACGTCAAGTTAAGCTGCAATGGAAGTTATTGGCTGTAATTGCTGTCACCGCATTTATCAGTTCCTTTGGCGGAGCAGCCTGTGTTTCGATGATTCCACAGGCGGTTTTAAAACCTTTTGTGTTGTTTATGCTGATCGTGATTGCCATTTATACTTTTATGAAGAAGCAATTTGGTCAAGTCCATTTTCAGCAAAGTGTCACCACTAAAACATTAGTTTTGGCGGCTGTGGGCGGTTTAGTCATTGGTTTCTATGACGGTATTTTTGGCCCAGGTACGGGTAGCTTCTTTATTTTTTATTTTATTCGTTATTTAAAAGTCGATTTTTTACATGCCTCGGCATTGTCTAAAATCGGCAATTTTATGACCAATTTTGCCGCTCTAAGTTTCTTTATTCCAACGGGTCATGTGCTGTTTAGTTTAGGTCTGATCATGGCTGTAGCCAATGTTGCAGGTTCAGTGATTGGGGTGAAAATGGCATTAAAATACGGTAGTGGCTTTATTCGTATTTTATTTTTAATTTTGGTTTCAGTGTTGATTCTGCGTTTAAGCTATCAAATGCTTTTCACAAGTTAATCATAAAATGCACAGAAACAACAGTGTCATTGAATCTTGCTGCTTAAAAATGAGTCCTATATAGGGCTCATTTTGATATGCGGGGTCGATGCAATAAAGATGGCTGTGAACCAGCTTTATTTGGCTTTTTCATGGTTAGGCAAATCAGTTTTTTGACCTGATCGAAAGGTTACACCTACCGATGCGATCATAATACATAGCAAAGCAACACTTTGTAGCAGGGTAATTTGTTCTTTTAATAACAACCAACCTGCCAAAGCACCCAATGCAGGCGATAAACTGGAAAGAGTACCATAGCTTAGTTTAGTTAAGCGTTTTAGTGCCATCAGATCCAGTGCATAAGGAATCGCTGTGGCCAAGAGGGCAATCATTAAAGCCTGTGGCCAATATTGAAATTGCACCAATGCTGTTGGGTTATGTACGAGACTTATTGGGAGCATCAGCATCGCGGATAAAACAATGGCGATGCTGAGTGCATGCATACCAATATTCTGTCGTACCACACGTTGGCCAAAATAAATATAGATGGCCCAACAGACACCTGCACCTAATGCAAAAGCAGCCCCTAAATAAGAGAAATTATGTTGATTGGCATCTTGCCAAGGAACCATTAGTGCCACACCTAAAATGGCTAAGCCAACCCAGATATAATCACTTTTTCGCTTAATGGAGAGTAAGGCCAAAGTCAGCGGGCCTAAGAATTCCAGACCGACAGCAATGCCTTGCGGTAATTTGCCCAAAGAAGCATAGAACAGCACGTTCATCAAACAGACTGAACCACTATAAAATAACAAGTCCTTCCATTTTAGATAGGGTAAGCGTTTGATGATTTTCCAAGAACGGAACATCACTACAATCAAAATAGAAGCAAAACAAAGGCGAAGGGTCACCACGGTGAGTGGGTCGAGGACTTCAATCAGTTGTTTGGCAAATGAGGCACTGATCTGATACGCCACCATGGATAAGACCATGTATAACACAGCAGTAAGTTGGGTATTGGACATATGCTCCGCGCGACAACCAGTCAAGGTAGATCAGTTTGAGAAAGTGTTCATATTATAGCAATGATAGAAAAAAGCTGGGGTCACATCTTCTGATGAAAATGATCACTATTAAATGAATGTTACTCTGAATTTGTTATTCAAAATCAAAAATATAATAATAGCGAGTATTTTTTGTTGTACTTAACTTTGGAATAATAATGATTACATCATCCATAAAATTAAAAAACATTGCCTTCGCCTGTCTTTTGGGAATGTCATTAGTAGGGTGTGGTTCTGATAGTGACTCGGAAACAAAACCTGCAAATGAAGAGGCGATGCTGCAAAAAAATGTATCGGCTTTAGTTCTTTCATCCACTGGTAATGCGCTTGCCGCTGCTGAAATTGTGATTGCAGGTCAAACGTTTAAGGCAGATGATTTGGGTAAAGCTGCTTTTACGGTACAAATTCCAAAATCAGCAACGCATGTTGTGGTGGTTTTTAAAAAAGAGGGTTTTATCAGTCAGTCTTTACGGATTGACGTTGGACAACTTGGACAGCTTTCAGCCAATTTACTGCATGTTAAACAGACTATTTCGATTGCCAAGATTGAAGAAGCGCAGGTCATTCAGTCGGTATATCAAAATGCACAGATTACGATTCCTGAAAATGCCTTTGTATTGCCAAATGGTCAGCCCGCTACAGGTGCGGTCACGGTTACATTTACACCTTGGAATATTGCAGGATCGGATTTAAATGCGATGCCAGCCAATGGTGTCGCACAAGGTGCACAGGGCAATATTGTCAATTTAATCAGTGCTGGAATGATCACTGCCACATTTACCAATGCAACAGGTCAAAAATTACAATTGGCTGCGGGTAAAACAGCGGATATCCAAATGGATTTACCGCTAGAGAGTATTAATAATCAGACGTTGCTGGTTGGATCAAGTATTCCAATGTGGCATTTTGATGAAGCCAAAGGACTTTGGGCAGAAGAGGGTGTAGGGCAGGTGGTAAAAGCGGTGACATCTGCAACAGGTCTGGCTGTACATGCGACGGTTTCACATTTTTCTACATGGAATTGGGATTTTAAATTTGTAAATGCAGGTTCGGTCTTTGTCCAGTGTAAGTCAGCTTCAGTTGCGGTTCCTTGTCATATTACTGCAAAAGTGAAATTGAAAGATGGCTCTGGTCTGACCAAGGTCAATTCTATTTCAGCAGAAGGCATCAGCATTATTAATATGCCATCTGAAGGTTCCATTGAGTGGACTGCAAAAGATATAACAGGGACTTTAATTGGTGAAAAGACCTCTGCAACATCAGGCAATGTCATTATTGACTTAGGTGCTCCGACCACCAAGAATTTTGTCAAATGTGAGTTGGCAAATGGTACTGCTGTAGCTTGTTCAGGCAAGCTGAACGGAGGTATTGATTTTTCGCTTCCTAAAGAAGGCGGCAATGTTCTGACAGGGCTTCAAAATGTAACTCAGCTGAATTGGGAAGCAACGTCTGCACCTTATGAAACGGTATCCTCTGTGTATCAATATAAAGGTAATCAAGTTTCAGGGCTAACAGGTGACGTTAAAATCATTCTTTCAACCTCTGAAAAGTTATTTGATAAAACCGTTTATGAGCTTCTGTGTAAATCACCAGACCCTGTGTTTTTCTGTCAGGTTCGATTGGACGGATCTTTTTATTCTGAGGTTAAAAACCTGAGTGGTAGTTTCTTAAAGAGTTTTACCATTCCATTGGATAAAAAGGTCAAAGTGTACTTGCCAATACCACCCGCAGAATCCGTTGATAGTGTGTGGATTAATGCAGAAGCATATATCTATCGCAATGGACTTGAAAATCGTAAAAGAGTTGAGGTTGGCATGAATTCAACCCTGATTCAGTTTGACTTTAATGCGACTGACTGGTGTGAACCTTGGAAAGGAGATACTGATTATCCTGAACCTTCAGAGCAAAATATGAATAAATACTGTTGGTATGAGATGCCTCAGTAAGGCTGATAAAACCACACTTCGGTGTGGTTTTTTATTGCTTTAACTTGGCTTCTATTTTTTGCTTGGCTTGATGCGTGGTATAGGTACAACCCACGGAGGCGGCAATGATGACCATCAGTGCTAGCCACTGTGTCCAGAGTAATTGTTCATGTAAAACGATAAAACCTGAAAGTGCTGCAATGGCAGGCTCTAAACTGGTCAATGTACCAAAAATAAAAGGGCTTAAACGTCGCAGCGCTATCATCTCCAAAGAAAATGGCAATGCGCTCGCCAGTATGGCCAAGGCAATAAAATAGATGAAATTTGAAGGTTCAAAAACGCTGCTTGGAATCCCTGAATAGAGTGCAACGGGCATTAAGCACAGCATGCCAATGAACATGCCTAAGCACACAGTATGATTACCTGAAATGCCTGAAGGTTTCTGCCCAAAGATAATATACATCGCCCAACATGCACCAGCAGCTAAGGCAAAGGCAATGCCAATAGGATCTAACGCTTGAGCCGTTTGATCGAATGGAAAGAGTAAAATTAAGCCTAAAATGGCCAGTCCAACCCAAATGAAATCGTATCTTTGCCGCGCATAATAAAGCGCCACGCCGAGTGGGCCAATAAACTCAAAAGAGACCGCAATGCCGAGGGGGAGACGCTCAATAGACAAATAGAACATGGCATTCATACCTGCCAAAGCAATGCCATAGCTGCTAATGGCACGCCAGTTCACATGTCTAAAATTGATGTGCCAAATTTTAAAAATCATGGCCAGAATGAGTGAACCTAATAACAGGCGCATGACTGAAACAGTCAGTATAGGAAACTGACCGAACAGAATTTTGGCCAGCGAGCCACTACTTTGCATACTGATCATGGCGATAAACAATAAAATTAAAGCTTGAGCTTGTGGCGTATTTTTAAAATTCGGCATTCATTTCTATAACTAAATTTGTTTCGATTATTCGAATAGCGGGAGATGAGCAATCAGCAGTAAAATGACTGAAAATTTATATATATAAGCATTTAGAACACATCTTTGTATTTGGATGATTGTCTGTCGATTTTCTATAGCAGAACTGCACATCGTGTCATTACGGAACGTATCTTTTCTTAAATGCTGCTTTTAAATGTTCAAAATAAAAAACCACAGCACGAATGCTGTGGTTTTGCGTTCTAAATTAAATTAGAACAATACGCGAACGCGGATTGTACCTTCAACTTCGTTTAAGGTATCCAAAGCTTCTTTAGAAGCAGTTGCGTCAACGTCCATCACTAAGTAACCAACGTCACCTTTGGTCATTAACGATTGACCAGAGATGTTGATGCCGTGTTCAGCAAACAAGTTGTTGATTTTAGAAAGAACGCCAGGAATATTTTTGTGAATGTGCAGTAAACGGTGTTTACCTTCAGTCAATGGCAAAGCAATTTCTGGGAAGTTCACCGCAGATAAAGTCATCCCTTTATCTGAGTAAGCAACAAATTTCTCTGCCACTTCTAGACCAATGTTTGCTTGCGCTTCCATGGTTGAACCACCCACGTGAGGGGTTAAAATCACGTTGTCCAAGCCACGAAGTGGAGAAACAAATTCTTCACCGTTTGCTTTAGGCTCTTTCGGGAATACGTCAACTGCTGCACCCGCAATGTGACCCGATTTAATCGCATCCGCCAAATCTTCAATAAGCACACATGTACCACGTGCAGCATTAATGAAGATCGAACCTTCTTTCATTTGTGCAAATTGGTTTTTGCCAAAGAAGTTACGTGTAGATGGTACGTCTGGCACGTGTAAAGATACCACGTCAGCATTGGCAAGAAGTTCAGCCATAGAACCGACTTGACGTGCATTACCCATAGGCAATTTAGTCACTGCATCATAATAAATGACGTGCATACCCATGCTTTCAGCAAGCACTGAAAGTTGAGAACCGATTGAGCCGTAACCCACGATACCTAAAGTTTTGCCACGTGTTTCGAATGAACCAACTGCCGATTTGTTCCAACCACCACGGTGCGTTGAAGCAGATTTAGCAGGAACACCACGAAGTAACAGAATTGCTTCAGCAAGTACCAGTTCAGCCACTGAACGTGTATTTGAATATGGTGCGTTAAAGACTGGAATACCACGAATCATCGCAGCATTCAGATTAACTTGGTTAGTCCCGATACAAAAACAGCCAACAGCGATAAGCTTGTTGGCTGCTTCAAATACTTCTTCAGTCAGCTGAGTACGTGAACGAATACCGATGAAGTGAGCATCTTTAACCGCTTCTTTCAACGCTTCACCCTCAAGCGCAGTTTTACGGGAATCGATGTTGGTGTATCCAGCAGCATTTAATGTATCGATTGCGTTTTGGTGAACGCCTTCTAACAACAAGAAACGAATTTTATCTTTAGGTAGAGAAAGATGTTGGCTCATTACGGCTCCGCTACAAAGGCCAAATTTAGTCGCGATATGATAACATACGAGAAGGGTCTATATACATTTCCTTTATGACGCAGCGGATAGGTATTTTTGCCATAGATACACTATGAAATGCAGATTTTGGTCTAACTAAAGCTGTAATTTCTAAGCTGTGATGATCAAAAAGCTTATTTTCGCAGGGTTTCGAAAGAAAATGTCTTATAATGCTGTGCAGTGAAAGCATCGCCGTGATGCTGTTGATTTTATCTTCACGCCCAGTCTTAAACAGTGTTTTTTTCTTCATCTTTTTTAAATGAATGCTGTATAGACCATCCACCACTTGTATATTTCTTGCTAGGTCTGCAAACGATGAATGCTCCAGTCGCTTTAACACCTGAGTTATTAACCCAATTGACAGCTATTGTCGGTGAAAACCGCATTAGAACTGATGCTGCTAGTCTAGATGCCTGGGGCAGAGACTACACCAAGCATTTTGATCCAAATCCATCTGTCATCGTTTTTCCATCCAGCACAGAACAAGTGCAAGCAATTGTTAAATTTGCTAATGAACAGAATATTGCCATTACCCCATCGGGTGGTCGTACCGGTTTATCTGCGGGTGCTGTTGCAGCCAATGGTGAAATTGTCGTGAGCTTCGACAAAATGAACCAGATTCTTGAGTTCTTCCCCGCAGACCGTATGGTACGTGTACAAGCAGGGGTGGTGACGGAACAATTGCAAAATTATGCTGAACAACAAGGTATGTATTATCCTGTTGATTTTGCATCTTCAGGTTCTTCTCAAATTGGCGGTAACATTGGCACCAATGCCGGCGGTATTAAAGTGATTAAATACGGCATGACGCGTAACTGGGTGTTGGGTTTAACCGTTGTGACCGGTAACGGTGATGTACTGCGCTTGAACAAAGGCATGATTAAAAATGCCACAGGTTATGCACTACAACATTTATTCATTGGTGGTGAAGGCACTTTAGGTTTAGTGACTGAAGCGGAAATTAAACTTGAACGTCAACCCCATGACTTACAAGTGATGGTATTGGGTGTGCCAGACTTTGATGCGATCATGCCTGTGTTACACGCATTCCAAAGCAAAATTGATTTAACCGCATTTGAATTCTTCGGTGAATTGGCAATGCAGAAAGTGTTGGATCATGGTCACGTACAACGTCCATTTGAAACCGCTTGTCCTTTTTATGTCTTACTTGAGTTTGAAGCGCCGTATGAACCGATTATGGATGCGGCAATGGAAATCTTTGAGCATTGCATGGAACAAGGCTGGGTGCTGGATGGTGTGATGAGCCAAAGCCTAGACCAAGTGCATAGCTTATGGCGTTTGCGTGAAGATATTTCGGAATCAATCGCGCCATTTACCCCATACAAAAATGACATTTCCGTGTTAATTACCCATGTACCTGCATTTATTAAAGAAATTGATGCAATTGTGGAAGCGAATTATCCTGATTTTGAGATTTGTTGGTTCGGTCATATTGGTGATGGTAACTTGCACTTAAATATCTTAAAACCTGCGGATTTAAGTAAAGATGATTTCTTTGCCAAATGTCAGGTAGTGAATAAATATGTGTTTGAAACCGTGAAAAAATATGATGGTTCAATTTCTGCGGAACATGGTGTGGGTATGACCAAAAAACCGTATTTGGAATATTCACGTACTGCGCAAGAAATTGAATACATGAAAGCATTGAAACAAGTATTCGACCCGAAAGGCATTATGAATCCGGGTAAGTTGTTTGATTTATAAGGTTGTTGCGCGGATAACTACATAAAGTTAATCGTGTGAAAAATAAAGGCATGGCATCATGGGTGCGATGCCTTTTTTGTTTTGGGGAATATAATGATGATCCGTTTATTTTCAATTTCTGCTTTGTGTTTAGCTGTACTTTCTGGTTGTGCAACCACTGAGAAATTAGCCAGTAAAGTCAGTTTTTCTGGCCCAGATACACCGATGCAGCAGGTATTAAAAGCACAACCTGATTTGGTCAAAAATCAAAATAGTCTTTCGATTCGTCAAGTATTTGACCGAGTAGAATCCCCAACAGCTGCACAAATTGCAGTGATTGAGTCCAATTTAATGGATGATTCTGTTTCTGCGATTCGTACCGATTATATTTTTAAGCGGGTGGAAGATGATTGGAAATTGCAGGAAAGAAAGACGAGTTATCAATGTGCCCGTGGGAAAAATAAAAGAAGTTTTCAAACAGCCGTTTGTCCATAATAAATATTTGATTTTGCTTGAAAGTTAGGCTGTTGTACCTCATAAAAAGCGTATCAGATTTGGTACGTTTTTTAGTTTTGGGGAAATAATAACAATGAGTTTAAATGAAATTATAGATAGAGATTTAAATAAGCTATCAACTTTTTTTCTTGATTCGTTAGATTACAAAGTTAATAAAAATAACAATAGTTTTCTACAGCTCATGAATTTAAAGCATTGGTTTATAGCTGATAAGTCAAGAAAAATAAGTTTTGCTAAGGATTTTAGATTACCACTGGAGTATGAAGATGGATTTAAAATTCTACTTAATAAATGTAAATCTGGTACTGGTGGAATATATCAGCATCAAAGTAGGAAGTTATTTAAAGGTAATACTATAGATTTGATGTTATGTGATTTTGGTATTCATCATTTGCATTTAGGTGTTAAGGAAGATTCTAATCATAAGCGGATGGTGCAAGGTACAGCAGATGTTGTATTTGTATATGTGAATGATGATGAGATTTTTTTTATTAAAGTGGCAGGACATGGAGAATGGCACTTAAAAAACAGTTTAGAAATTATTCATAGAGAACGTCCTGATTTAATTAAGCACAGAATAATAAGAGGCATTAAGGGGAATAGTTTTAAAGATGAAGAAATATTAGCTTTAAGAAGTAAGGGGTATGCTTATTTTATAAAGATTGGTACAGTCTGTTATATGCCTGAGCAGATTTGGGCCGGGAAAAATTTAGTGAAAGGTTTAGCATATTTTATTCAGCTAAAATTGAAAATTGAACAGATTATTGAAAGACAAATCAAGATAGTTTGTTCTGAGCAAAATTTATCTAATACTGATGAAGTTAATGTGAAAATAGTTGATTTTGATTTTAGTAAATTTGAAGATTTTCATTTTGAGTTGATAGTTAATAACAATATGACGAGTTATAAAGCACAGATATGAAAACCCTCGCTTTTATCAATACTAATATCATACAAACTGCCATTGGTGACTTACGCTAGTGCTCTCAGCATTTTTCTGATTACGAGTTGGGTAATACTATTCTATTATTATTACTGATTTATGCTTGGTGAAATTCATAGTAATTAATCTAACTAAATGATTTTAAGAGGCTCACAGATTTAGATGATAGTTTCTGTTAAACTATACCTACTCAACCAAGTCGGTGTACTTGGTTGAAACATAATAACCTCACAATTACTTATTTTTATCTACTCAGACACCTTGTGAAAACGGTGTTTTAAATCGCTTATTTTCAAGCGTATTTTTCCAACTCAATTTCTAAAAACTCAGTGCTTGTCATTGGGCTGACGCTTATCTCCCTAAAAATAGTGTTTAGCTCCACAAGCCTATAACGATATGTAGAAAACAATGCAAAAGGTTAAAACCACAACGTTAAGCCGTGCCACGCTTATGTTTCCATTGGCATTGGTCTTATTTGAATTTTCCGTCTATATCGGCAACGACTTAGTCCAACCCGCTATGCTTGCCATTACCAAAGAGTTTGGTGTGAGTAGCAGTTGGGCACCCTCGTCTATGTCATTTTATTTACTCGGTGGCGCATGTGTTGCATGGCTACTCGGCCCATTGTCTGACCGCATAGGACGAAAAAAAGTTTTACTGGCAGGCGTATTATTTTTTGTCCTGTGTTGCTTACTTATTTTGCTGACACAGAATATTGAAAGCTTTTTAGCATTGCGCTTTTTACAAGGTATTGGCTTAACCGTGATTTCCGCTGTCGGTTATGCTGCCATTCAAGAAACCTTTGAAGAACGTGATGCCATTAAAGTCATGGCACTTATGGCGAATATTTCCCTACTTGCGCCATTACTGGGGCCTGTGGTGGGTGCATTTCTAATTGATCATGTGTCATGGCATTGGGGCTTTATTGGTATTGCATTGTTGGCTTTTTTAAGTTGGTTTGGTTTAAAAGCCAAAATGCCAGAGAGCCAAGTGAGTATCCGAAAACAGCCGCTTAGCCATATTTTTTATGACTTTAAAAAAATCTATAAAAACAAGCGTTTTTTAGGCATGACTTTGGCACTGCCTATGGTCAGTATGCCGTTAATGTTATGGATTGCACTGTCGCCTGTGATGTTGGTGGAAGAATTGGGTTTTAGTAGCATGCAATATGGCTTGGCACAATTTCCAGTGCTAGGTGGCTTAATTCTGGGCAATATTGTGTTAATTAAAATTATCGACAAATTAGCTTTGGGTCAGTCCGTACTGATTGGTTTACCCATTATGTTATTGGGAAGCTTGGTTTTAGTTGCAGGGGTGATTTGGCAGGATTATCTGATCTGGTGCCTAATTGCAGGAATGACGTTACTGAGCTTTGGTGAAGGCATTAGTTTTTCGGTACTTTACCGTTTTGCTCTCATGTCTTCGGAAGTATCAAAAGGTACTGTGGCAGCAGCAGTGTCAATGCTGTTGATGTTTAGTTTCTTTTTTATTATTGAATTTGTGCGTGTGTTGTATGAACAATTTCATTTAATCGGTTATAGCATGTCATGTTTTATCTTGATTGCACTGTGGTTTACTTTCCCTCGGGCCATACTGAAACAAGTGCTACTAGAACGTAAACAGAGCGGCGTATTTTAAACGTATTGACTTGATCAGTTCCTCTCCTGCAAAAATGGAGGAGAGGACGAGTGAACTTAACGATAAGGAGTTTTTTTATTCACTGATCGGCTGTTCAAAGCGCTTTAATTTTCGATCAAAAACAAAAGGCCCAAACGGTAAAATAGAGGCAGCTAGACCCATTAAAAAAATCGTAATTGACCATTTTTGTTTTTCACAAACGGTAAATAAAACAATTAAAAACAGGATGAAAAGTACGCCGTGCCCCATGCCAACATATTTCACTAAAATTGGATTATCAAACATATATTTCATCGGCATAGCGATGAATAAAAGCAGAAGAAAGGAAAGACCTTCCAAAAAACCGACAACACGTAAAGTTTGGATATTCATGGTCATGCTTAAATCAATCAGAATGAACCCTGAGTGTACTCAATATTGCAGTAGAGGTGAATGAAAAATAAATATATTTATGAGTAGTATCAAATATTTATAACCAATGATTTGACTCGGGTTATTTTATTTCCTGTAGAAACAATGCAGTTCTTAACTTTAACAATTCAGGCAAGGTTTCCAATAATAAACTGATCTGTTTGAGTACCAATAATACGTCCTCAGATAAATTATCTTGTGTGCTTATCTGTTGAATTTCTTTTAGCTTAGCCTGAACTTGATCTTCGGCTAAAGGTTGTTGTTGCAACAGGACTGCGAATAAAGTGTCTTTGCACCAGCGCATTAAATCCAGTACTTGTGTGTCTTGCACTTGCTCACGGTGACTGCCTAAAGCCGAGACATAACTCAACTGACTATGGCTATAGACCAAATAGCGAAATGCAGAATGAATCAGTGCTTGGTTCGGGTTCGGTTCGGTACTTAAACTGGAAATCATGCTCGACAGTTCAATTTGTGCATTATGCGCGGAACGGCGTGCTTTACGATAATCAATACTGTTGTTTTTACCCGATTGGTACTGTTGTACCACTGCATCGAAATAGTCCAAAGTGGCTTGATTACTTTTTTTGATGGTGTTTGAAATATCACGAAAATTCCAATCGGGCCAAATAAAACTGACCGCAAACCATGCAATGAAACAACCTAAAAGGGTGTCGATAATGCGCGGTAAAATAATGGCATAGCCTGCACCTTTTAAGTTAAAAATCAGTAACACCATCAGCGTTGCCATTAGGGTCGCCATGGCATATTTTTTCGAGCGTAAATAGAAAAAAGATACGCCAAAAATAATGGTCAGTACCAATTGTCCTTCAATACTGGGCACAAAATATAAAACGGGAACCCCTAAAATAACGCCTAAAACCGTGCCTAAAGTGCGCAGTTTTAGCCGGCTTTTGGTGGCAAAATAACTCATCTGACAGACAAATAAACTGGTCAGTAAAATCCAATAACCATGTTTGGCAAAGGACAGTAATGAAATGGCATAACCGACGGCAAAAACAAAGGCGATGCGAACCGCATGGCGAAATAGCGCAGACTGGGGCGTTAAGTGTTGTTTAAGCTTGAGCCATAAATCGGGCAGATCATGAATATCGTCATCCAACAAATTTAAGTTGTCCTGATGCTGAAAATAGTTTTGACGATAATTATTCTGTTCACGACTAAGGTTGATAAATTGTTCCTGAATTTTCTTTAAATTGCGCAAAATCAGCAGCAGGTTTTTGACTTCTAAATTATGTGGATTTTCTGCAATCCATAATTGGATGGACTGTTCTAAGTTAGCAATCGCAATATCTGTTTGTGGGTCAGATTGATAGGTCTGATGGTTGAGAATATTTTGTGCCAGTTTTTGACAAGATAAAGCATGCAGTTTTACATTTTTTTGAATGCGAAAAATCAGGTCAGTGCGGCTAAAATTTTGATGAATTTTTTCGTAATGCAAATAATTGGATGTGGCTTGTTCATGAATATCTTGTGCTAAAAAATACAGATTGAGCCAGTAAATGGTATTTTTATTGGCACGAGCGGCTTTTAAACGGGTGAGTAAAGAGCCTTTAGTCATATTTAAACTTTGGACCACAAGGCTATTTTTAAGTGAAAGTTGATACAACAAGGGTTCAATATTATCGGTATTGTCTGGGTCAAAGAGATGGGCTTTGCTCAGCAGTAAGTCTGCAATGGCATTAAAATTGGCAGCTAAATTGTCTTGTAGTGCTTGAGTGGGTTTGAGTAAATAAAAGATGATTGAGGTTAAGCCATACCACAGTGTGCCCAGCACAAAATAGCTGGGCTGTTGATACCATTCGCTGTATTCACCTAGTCCAAACATGGTGTAAATAGACAATAAAATCGTACCAAAAGAAATGGTTGCATAACGCTGCCCAAATGCACCCATTAAAATAAAAGCAGCACTGGACAGGGATAAATACAGAATAAACAGCAGTTTATAAGGGTAGAGAAATTCAAGAATACTACTGACAGCAAAAAACAGGATGCAGACATAGAGCAAATTGCGTAAGCGAATACTCAAGCGATCATCAAAATCGGTCAGCGCTGTTGCAATTGCCCCTAAAGTGATCGGCACAATTAAGGGTTCATGATCTAAAAAAAGCAGACCGAGCGTCGTTCCCGTAAGAACAATAAAAATTTGCAAGCAATAGATCAAAATGGAATTAGATTTAAAGCGTTGCAGCAGATCTTTTAGGCTATTCACGATTTTTCTAAAGTGTCATTATTATGCATATAGCGTGAGCTTTTTTAACTGTGCTGTCAATTTATGATCCTGCTCATTGCTGGATGGAATGTTGCCATAAGTAAGCGAATTGAACAAAAAAGCAGGTCTGGAGCCTTAATGCCAGTCAGTTAAAAATTGATTGGTATTTTATTTTTAAATTCATGATGTTATTCGATATTCGGAAACGTCATCCGCAACTGTTCGAGGCAAAACTATTTTAAAAAAGTAAAGTTCCTGTGATTAATTAATCAATAAAAGGTATTTGGCGAGTTTTGCGGTGAGGCGCACTGCGCCGCAAGATGCCTTTCTTGCGAACTCAAAATATATTTTGAGGATTCTCATTTGGGCTTATCCAAAGTAATAGATGAGCTCCAAGTGTTTGATTTAAAAATATAAGACTCCGTCGTGAATAACTAAGAAAACTAAGGACTTTATTTCTAAAACCCTTAACTGATTGGCATTAGTCTGGAGCCTGCTTTTTTAAATCGTGTTACAGATGATTATTGAATCAGACCACAAGCAATGCGCTCTCCACCACCGCCTAAGGGTTTGGGCTGATCGGCATAATTATCGCCACCCGCATGGACCATCACCGCTAAACCATGAATGTCTGCCAATTTTAAGCGTGGCGCAATTAAGCTGGTTTTCGCCTGACCTTGAGCATCGACATTTAATACAGGTAAATCACCGAGATGACCTTGCAGAGGGGTGCCGTGATGAGGGGCTTGCGTAGGGTTAAAGTGACCACCCGCAGCAATGGCTGCACCCATTTTCCCATCTTTTTCAGCAGGATCACATGAACCTTTTTCATGAATATGAAAGCCATGAGGGCCAGATGGTAATTCAGATAAGTCGGTGTTAATCACTAAACCTGCTGGACTGTCTTTAAATTGAATACTGCCAATAGCACGGCCGACCCCTTGAGCAGACACAGCATGAACGATTACCCGATGTTTGTTGCTGGATGATGACATGGGGGTGTTGGCACAGCCAACCATTGCAAGACCCGTTATGGCGCAGAGCAATGTGAAGTTAAACAGTGACGATGACATTGAGTTGCATCCTTTTCTTTTATAATGACCTTGATCATTCAATCAAGGCAGAGGATACAATTCAATGTTGATTAAGTATTTGAATGTATGAATTTCTTAACCTTTAAGCTTAATCTTTTAGCTTAGTTTTTATCGTTACTTGGCGGGTCTTCTTCGTCATCAATATCATACGCCAGTGTCGATTTTGGCATCATGAGGGCATTAAAATCATTGGTCTCATGTAGCCATTCACGCCAAATCGCCAGTAATACAGCAAGAATAACAGGGCCAATAAATAAACCGACCAGACCAAAACTGGCAATTCCCCCCAAGACACCGAACATAATCAGTAAAAATGGAATTTGTGTGGCACCTGAAATGACCAAGGGGCGAATCACATTATCCGAGGTACTGACAATACAGACTCCCCATGTCATCACGCCAATTGCTTCAATCGTTTGACCTTGCGAGAACAACCATAAAGAGACAGCCCCATAAGCAAGGGGTGTTCCAAATGGAATCAGTGCCAAGATGAATGTCACAATGGTAAGTACCATCGGGTTAGGCACACCTGCGACGAAATAACTTAAACCAGCTAAACCAGCTTGTGCAACTGCTGTTAGCCCTACACCATAAACAACGGCACGGGTGGTTTCAGAAATGGTGTCTAAATAATGATGCACGCGTGGGCCAATAATCATTTCCAAGGCTTTACTGACTTGGTTGAGAATGGTTTGACCATCGCGATAGAAAAAGAAGAGCGACAATACGGCAAAACACAGCTTAACGATGTTTTTACCAATTTCATTTAAAACGAAACGACCGTAATTGAGATGACCTTGAATCCATGTTGAAACCGTTTGCACAATACTATTGGGGTCAGTATTAATGTCATGCAGTGTTCGGCTAATTTCCTTACCAATAAAGGGCAAATCCCGAATAAATTGCGGCACATTGAGATGACCTGAAAAAACTTGTTTTTGCAATTCATAGTATAAGTTTCGACCTTCATGTTGCAGCATAAAAATGCCGAAGGTCAGTGGAATACCAATCAGTAAAATGATCAGGCTGATCATAATCGTCGCACTGAGTGTGGCACGTGAGCCGCACCAGCGATGAATGGAGTGATACAACGGCCAAGTCATATAGGCAATAATGGCCGCCCAAAGTACAGGCACAATAAAATATTTGAGAACATTAAAACTCAAAAACAGGAGGATAAAAAATAATCCAAATAATAATACTTTTTGTAATGTTGGCGCGTACTGTTGCACTGCATTCACTGATTTGTTTCTAAGGTCCATGCCATCTTAACTGAAAAAAAAGAGATCGAAAATGAAAGCTGAGTAAGTTCTAGTGAATAATGAATAAACTCATTGGTTTTCTGGGGCTGACCTTAGAACCTTTTAATCGACTAAAACCACTTGGTTGGATCATCAATAATGGCATTTAAGACGGGTTGCCACTGATTTTGCATGCTTAAATAATTTTTTTGCGTCTTATCAAACACCGTTAAGCCGTGCATTGCCAGCTGCCCATAAGCCGTGCGTTCCGAAATCCAAGCTACAGGTTGTTGTTCAATTTTGCTGAAAAAATCTTGAATATCTTTAGCACTGGCACTGTTGGCTTTAACACGATTGGCTAAAAGTAAAATTTGTACTTTACCTTTACGAATCCGTTTAATCTCTTGTAAATGTTTTAAGAAACGACGCGTACTGTCGATATCAAAAAAGGACGGTTGTAAGGGCGTAATAATAGTGTGAGCTTCACTGATCAGCTGTTCGGCATGATCGCCTGAAAGCGCACCAGGTGCATCAATAATGAGATACTCTATATTGGTTGGTGTATCACCAATAGATTTTCCTTGACGCCAGTCGAGGTCTTGAATGGGCGGGGCTTCTTTAGGGCGTTGTTTAAGCCATTGTAAAGTTGATTTTTGGTTATCTGCATCGGCAAGTGCAACCCGATAACCCTTTTGTGCTAAAGCGGCAGCGAGATTAATCGCGGTAATGGTTTTCCCACATCCACCCTTTTGATTGGCAATTAAGATTGTTTTCATGACCCTGATGATTTTATTCTGTTCGACCCTAGCATATCATTGTTTGATGCCATGAATATGACACATGACAAAAGTCTTAAAAATTCATGTGATAGTACTTTTTTGATTAGGAAAAAATAATGTCCATTTGGATGGCAATGCTGATTGGTGCATGCATAGGGGTGGTTTTAACCACTCTGATTTTAAGCAATACTCGCAACGGACGGATCAAAGCAGAGTATGAGCAGTACATTGCTGAATTGGAGTTGGAGCATCAACAGACTTTAATCAGTGCGAAAAAACGCAGTGTAAATACCAGTCGTGCGGTATTAAAAGGAAAAATGGCGGAGCAACTGGCGCCCATTATGCCTGAGTTTCAATACTTACCCAGCGATGCCAAATTCTTAGGTGATCCTATTGATTACGTGGTGTTTGATGGTTATAGCGACTTTCGTGATGGTGAAGGTCGGGCAGAGGACATCGAGGTGGTACTGATTGATATTAAAAGTGGCGGAGCACGATTGACCAAAGGACAGCAGGCAATTGCTCAAGCCATTGCCCAAGGTCGAGTACGTTTTGAAACGATTCGTATCGACTTTGATGATTAAACTGAGATTGATGGCTGAATGAATAAGCTCATCATCACTTTCGTTCTATTTGCCCTGATGATTTGGGTGTGGTCATCTTATTTTCGTGCCATTCCACATTTACAGCAAGTCGGTGTATTGAAAAATTTGCAGCTTAAACATCTGGATGATTTTTCAGGTGAATATGTACTGCTTAAAAAATGCTATTACAGCCTAGCAAGACGATCTTTGCATCCTGCATCATCTGTAGTGGGAAGTTTTAATGATCTGGCTTATGTCAGTCATATTGATTTGTTATAGGGAGCTGGACAATTACGCCAGCTTCGTACAGGACAACGAGTTCACGTTATCGGGGATTGGGTTGAGGTTAATTCAATTCCTGCACACGTAGGTTCGATGTTTCCACCTCAGCGTCAAAACTGTGCGATTTTACGCGTGCATTCGCTCAGTCTTTTAAAATAGTTTTACTCAGCTCGTTTTTGCGCACGGGCAAAGAACATGCGCTGTGCAAGTTTAGGAATACCTTGCGCAGCAAAATAATGCTGTTCTGTAAAGTCGAAATGAGCATCGCGTAATGCCTGTTCAATATTACGGTTGAGGTGACAACCATCGGCAAGCCGTTTTTGAATGGGCGTGAGTAAATTTTGTAAATGCTGAAGTTTTGTATTGTCCTGATACTGAACATGTTCGACCAGATGCAACGTCCCATTCGGTTTTAGCACGCGATACATTTCAATTAAAGCTTGCGCTAAATTTTCAATGCTACATAAAGTCCATGTACTGACAATATGGTCAAGGCTGGCATCGGCAAAAGGTAATTTTTCTGCATAAGCTTGAATGTGTTGGACATGAATTGCACTTTCATGGATGCGTTTGGCTGCCAGTTGATAAAGATCGGCATTCGGTTCTAGCGCATACAGTGTTTCGACATTTTGATAAAAAGGCAGATTCAGGCCTGTACCAAAGCCAATTTCCAACACATCACCCGCTATAGGCAACAGCAGTTGTCGACGCTGATCCATGAGACTGGGCGTTTGCATAACTTGATTGAGTAAATGCGGAAAAATGTGTTGCTGGTAAAATTTATAAATCATGGTTGAGCTGATTGTTCTTTATGTGTCTATGTCGAGCTTAATGACTATTCTGATCGAATAATAAGACAAAAAAGTGACTGAATATATCTCTATTGTTACCAAGTCGATATGGTTATTTCAGTTTCATCACTTAAGATGAAAACAGGAAGATAGAAATTCGTTTTGAGGTATAGAGATGACTCGGCAATTATTATTCAGTGCTTTACTTGCAACCAGCATGCTACACGTGAGTGCCAGCGCATCATCTGTCGATCATAATATTTCTAAAGGTCTGATGCCAATATCAAAAGAACAATCGATTAAAATGCTGCAACCCTTTAAAGGGGACTTTCGTATTTTAGGATCGAAAATTTATACCCAAGATGAACAAGCAAAATTTTCACCGATTGATTATGCGGTCAGTTGGGGGTTATTTGCTGAACCTGAAATTGCACGCCATATTTCTGTCAATCAATATGACCGTTATCTGAATTGGAAAATTGATCGTCTGCCTGTGCCTAAAGAGCAAGCAATGCAGATGGTGTCGAATATGCATATCATTCCTGCAAATCCAACGATTGCCAAGCAAATTAAAAATGTAAAACGTGGTGATTTAGTCCGTTTAAAGGGCGATTTGGTTGAAATTAAAGACAAAGATTTGGTCTGGACGTCATCTTTAACAGCCACAGATACTGGGGATGGTGCATGTGAACTCTTTCGCGTCAGTTCAATTGAATGGATTGAAAAAGTAAAAGGCTAATGGTTGAAAATATTGCAAAAAGCCCTCTTTATTAAAAAGTAATGCCAGTCAGTTAAGAAACGGACTGGCTTTTTTATTTTTTAAATTCATGATGTTATTCAATACGTGGAAACGTCATCCGCAACTGTTCGAGGCAAAACCATTTTAAAAAGGTAAGGTTTCTGCGATTAATCAATCAATAAAAGGTATTTGGCGAGTTTTGCGGTGAGGCGCACTGCGCCGCAAGATGCCTTTCTTGCGAACTCAAAATATATTTTGAGTTTCTCATTTGGGCTTATCCAAAGTAATAGATGAGCTCCAAGTATTTGATTTAAAAAATATAAGACTCCGTCGTGAATAAATAGAAAGCTAAGGACTTTATTGCTAAAACCCTTGACTGACTGCATTACTCTATTAAAGAGATCTTTTTAGATTAGAAACTTATTTAGCGGCTAAAGCTTCACCTTCAAATTGGATACCATCCCAACCATTTAACATAAACTGACGAATATTTTGATGGTCAGTTGCTTCTGGTGTGGCTAAAACTGCGGCGTAATGTTCAGCAAACAAACTTAAGGTTTGTGCTTGATCTAAATCATTGAGTTGAGCAAAAGAAAATACTTTTGCACTGCCTTGGTTTTCAGTTGCCGCATTGGCCTGTTGCCCATTTTTAAATGCAGTTGGGCTATGTTGGTAACGCGCTTCAATATACGCAATGACATCGGTAAATTTAGCTTCACCTGTTTGAAGTTGTGTTAATAAATCTTGAACCATCATTTTTTAATCCAGAGAAAGAGTGAATTTAATGGCGAGACTATAGCAATTTTTAGGCATTTTATTCAGCATTATTTCTTTGTAAAACGTGTGGATTCGTGCAAAAGTAATGGCTTAATTAGGATAGGGTTGTGCTATAGACAGCCGATATTGGGTGAAAAATGAGTTGGCTATGGGTGGCTTTGGGTGGTGCTATTGGCGCGAGTTTGCGTTATGGCGCAGGGGTGTTTTTAGTTAAACCGACCAATTTGTTTCCATGGAGTACATGGTGGATCAATATTGTGGGTTGTTTGTTGGCAGGGATCTTTTTTGCTTATAGTCAAAAATTTCCCATTTTGCAAAATGAAGCGCGTCTGTTTTTGATGGTGGGTATTTTAGGTGGCTTTACCACATTTTCCAGTTTTGGTTTAGAAACATTTCAGCTGTTAAAACATGGTCAACCGATACTTGCTGTGCTCTATGTCATGTCAAGTGTGATGGTTGGTGTGATGGTTTTGGCGTTGGGTTTTTATCTTTTTCAAGCATTATTAGCGAGTAAATAACACAGCCAGTAAATAAAATCGAAACGTTTTTGCTATCAATACAGCAGATAAAAAAAGAAGCCTAAGTGGAGGAGGAGGCTTAGGCTTCTGAATAAGTAAAAAATAACAAGCTGAGCTTAATTGAATATTAACTTAATGTGAGCGTTTGAAACGAGAGAAACGCTTGTTGAAACTCGCGACACGACCTTCATTATTGGTTTGACGTTGTTCACCAGTATAAAACGGATGCGATGCACTTGAAATATCTAAACTGACATAGGGATAGTCCTGACCTTGGTAATTTTTTGTCTGTTGTGATTGTAAGGTGCTGCCAATAATGAAATAGACATCCGCATTGGTGTCATGGAATAAGACTTCACGATACTCTGGGTGAATATGAGAACGCATGGTTGGCTCCAAAATTATTGTTAATTTAGATATGTTATAACATAACGTTAATTTTTACAAATAAAATAGTTTGCCAAATAGAACCCAAATCAAACTTTCATTTGGGTTTTGTCCGTATTTTATGCGCGGGGTGGAGCTAACTCGTCAAATAAGTCATTAAGATTGTCATGCATTTTTAAATGAATCATATTCCAATAATGACCCGATACCGTGCGATTCACCATCAGTGTTTCTGGTGAAGGTTTAAAGACATCCCAATATTTTAATGAGGGTTTAAGCAACTCCATTCCATTATGATGTGCTGAGTTTTCTGCAAAATCATATAGGGTGGTGAGTGGGCGTAGAAGCACTTCTAACCATTGATTATATAATTCAGTTGGAAATTTTCCTTGTGCTGAAATGGCATGTAACGCATCCAATTGTTGTTCTATTTCGGCAATATTACCTTCACGAGCAGCTTGTATTAACTGTTTAAAGTGCTGCACCGTTGCACTGGATAATGTTTTAACACCACCGTAGTCATAAATAATCACATAACCATCTTCACGAAAGGCAAAGTTGCCGGGGTGTGGATCGCAATGAAAGCGTTTTAGATAGAAAATTTCTTGTCCAATGGCGCGGAATAAACGACGACCGAGTTCATTTCGGGTGGCTTGTGACCATGTACTGGCCGTTTCAATACTTTCACCTTGTTCTAAGCTTAAGGTTAAAACATGGCGTGAGGAATAGTCTTTATACACTTGCGGAATAATAATTTTGCTGTCTAAGCTTTGGTGGAAAGTACGCGCAACTTCTAAATTTTGTGCTTCAATTTCATAATTTAATTCATTGTCTAAGCTTTCTTGAATTTCTTTAAACAGTTGATCTTGTAGTTTACGATCAACTTTTAGCACGCCCATCAGACGCAGTGCCAATCGCACTTGTTTAAGATCACTTTCGCAGGCTTCATCGACACCTGGATATTGCACTTTAACCACCACCTGCTGACCATTGGGTAGCAAGGCTTTATGTACTTGACCAATGGATGCTGCGGCAAAAGGTTGCTCATCAAAGCTTTTAAAAATTTGATTTAGTGGTTTGCCAAGTTCTTTTTCAACTTGTGCTTTAATTTCAGCAAAAGGCATAGCAGGGGCTTGGCGCTGTAATTTGGCAATGGCACGCGCAACTTCAGGTGGGAAGACATCTTTATATTGTGAGGCAATTTGCCCGACTTTCATTACTGCGCCTTTCATTTCCCCAAGGGTGTCAGCAATTTGTAGACCAATGTCTTGAAAAAGTTTACTGCGTGAAGCATTTTTTTGTTCTTCATCGGCATTAAAATTTTTGATCGAGTTTGAAACTGTTTTGGTTGCGATGCTCGCCGTCATACTGGCAAGTTTCATAAAGCGACGACCGGGTGTGCTAGCCGTTTTTGCCATGCGATATTCCTCAGGGTCATCATTGGTATGTTTGAATGATCATAGGCGACAAAGTTGAAAATACCTATTTTAAATTGTTAAGCATTTGTTGGAGTCTGAATATGTTGAGCTTTATGGGGGTGGATTTTTCTGTGGGAAAATATGCAGTTTTGCTATGCCAATGCAAGTTATTCAGCTTAATTCAGGTATGAAGAAATGTTCGAATTTAAGTGAATCAATATTTTAAAATTTGATATGCGGTAAAGTCCATCATCAATGAACTTTGCCTTATTTTAATTGCATCATTCAGATTACTTTGTGTAGGAATTAAGGTCACTTTTGTTTGGGAAAAATGAGAAGCGAAGCTTCGCAAGGAAACCATTATTGTGCTGAAGCAACATACATGTACCTTAGCCCAACAGCGGCATCCTTGCCGCCTAGTGATCGTTAATCTCGGAGAGAAGAATAGAGGTGACAGGTTTTTTAAGTTGAGGCGTGATGACTTAGGCGTTGATTATTCATATACAAACGTGTCAGTAATAACACACAAGCAATACTTAAACCGACAATCAATCCCACCCAAACCCCTGCTGCACCCATCTCGGTAAAGCGCGCCAGATAAATTCCGACAGGGAAGGCAATAACCCAATAGGCGAGCATGGTAATCCACATCGGACCTTTGGTGTCCTGCATACCGCGTAAACAGCCTGCGGCACTGACTTGCCATGCATCCATGAGTTGATATGCAATTGCAAATAAAATTAAATACATGGCAACTTTAGCCACGTCATAATCTGAAGTGTAAATGGCCACAATTTCAGCGCGGAACAACCACATAAATAGCATGGTGATAAAAGCAAAAATGGTTCCTGTCGCCAGACCCAGATATTGTACTTTACGCATGGCTAGCCAATTATGTTCACCATAATAGGTTCCGACCCGAATGGTGAGCGCAATGGCCAGTGACATCGGAATCATAAACAATTGCGAAGTGACTGAAATCGCAATTTGATGTGCCGCGATAATGGTTTCACCCAAAGGACTTAACACAATTGCAGCGGTACTAAAAATACTGACCTCAAAGAAAATGGCCAAGCCAATCGGTAAACCGAGAGTCAAAATGCGTTTGACCCAATAAGGATCTAATTTTTCCCACAGCGCAAACGGTTGGGTTTTTTGATAGCGCCGTGCTTTTAGAATATAGGTGGCGAGGGTGATGAACATCAACCATTGTAAAATAGCAGTGGCAAAGCCAGAGCCTGCACTGCCTAAATGTGGAATAGGACCAATGCCATACATAAAAATAAAGTTTAAAGGAATTAACAGCACCAGAGCAATTAAGCTAATGGCGGTGACGGGGCGTGGATAACCCAAGGCTTCCGAATAGCCTCTTAATGCTGCATACATGGTCACAGCAGGCATACCAAAACCAATCGCATGTAAAAACAAACTGGCTTTAGGCAATAAATTTTCAGGGACACCTAAAATGGGCAGCAACAAAGGCATGAACTGTAAAATCAGTCCAGCAATGACTCCTAAAATAAAAGCCACCCATAAAGATTGACGGGCAATGGTGGCAATTTTTTCAGGCGTACGTGCACCATTGGCTGCGGCCACTAAGGGGGTGGTTGCAATCATGATGCCACTAAACAGCAACATGATTGGAATCCATAAACCCACACCAACGGCAATGGCAGCAAGGTCTTGTGCAGATAAATGCCCCGCCATAATGGTATCAATCAGGCCAAAACCTGCTTGGGCAAATTGCGTGATCAAAATTGGGATCATCAGGTGGAAGAGTTGTTTTAACTCAAAGCGGGTAGTTGTAACAGATGTAGCATTTAACAAAAAAATTACTCATTTTATTAGGGTCTGTGGACATTTCAGCCATGCATTGCGTTATTCACTAAAACAACTCAAACAAGGCATGAAATGCAGACAATGGTTGATCCCCTTGTCAAGTTTCATAACGAAGTTTGGGGAAGTTTTAGTGATAACCCTACGGGACAGGGACATTTTTTCCGCTACTGTGTTATCTTGCGCAGCTTTAGTCACTGCTCATCATTTAGAATGACTAAATTTCGCAAAACATGCCTTGTAACGTCTAAACATCTTGCGCCGTATCCGGCTCATGTCGCAAGCATCTGTGAAATGTCCACAGACCCTATGTGCTTAGAAGGCGTTAGCGTTGTAAAGTGAGAAGCACACCAATAAAAATCACCACGCTACCTAAAAGACGTTGCCAGTTAATCGGTGTTTGTTCCGTACCCAGTAAACCAAAATGATCGAAGAACATCGAGGTGATGATTTGACCAAAAATAATTAATCCTGCAAAGGTCAAAAAACCAAGTTTGGGTGCGGTATAAATACTGATGCTAATGGCATAGACACCGAGAAAACCGCCAAGCCATAGAAACCAAGGAAGTTGAAGCAAAATGGTAAAAGTTGGTTTATCTACATTTTGAAAAAACACCAACACGGCAAGTACTATTGTACCAACCAAAAAGGATAAAAGCGCGGCTTGCAGAGGCGAATGTAGATATTCTCTTAATTGACTATTAATTGCCGTTTGAAAAGTCATCGCTACACCAATCCCCATGGTGAGGGGCAACAATAATAATAACTGAGTCGATATTTTCATCATATTCACGATCTAATTATTCTTGGTTTTAAGTAGTTTATCGTAGATAGGAGAAGAATTCAGAAGTGTCTTGATACAGTCATGTTAAAATATATATCTCCTTATTTTGTTGTTTTGAGCTTATTCCTTGGCTGATTTAAATCCTGCAAGTATTCCACTGTCTTTATATATTCACATGCCATGGTGCGTGCGTAAATGTCCGTATTGTGACTTTAACTCACATGCCGTGCCTGATGGAAAATTGTCTTTAGATTTAGAACAAGAATATCTACAAGCGTTGGTTGAAGACTTGAAAATACAGGTCGATTTTGCTCAAGGTCGCCATATTCATAGCGTCTTTATTGGCGGTGGAACGCCGTCGTTAATTTCGGCCAAAGGTTATCAATGGTTATTTAGCCAGCTGAAAAGCCTCATTCCTTTTGAAGAAGGTTGTGAAATTACTTTAGAAGCCAATCCGGGTACGGTAGAGCACGATCCTTTTGCTGGTTATTTGGATGCAGGGATTAATCGCCTTTCTATTGGTGTGCAAAGTTTTAATACCGATCATCTTAAAAAACTAGGACGAATTCATAGCAATGCTGATGCCGTGAATGCTATTCATTTGGCCAAGGAAGCGGGTTTTGCACGGGTCAATGTAGACTTGATGCATGGTTTGCCTGAACAAACTTTAGAGCAAGCTTTATACGATTTAAAACTGGCGGTAGAAAATGGGGCAACCCATGTATCGTGGTATCAATTGACCATTGAACCGAATACGGTGTTTTTTAGAACTCAACCTATTTTGCCGGTTGATGACGTGTTGGAAGAGATTCAAGCACAGGGTGAAGCGTATTTAACAGCGCAGGGTTTTGTCAATTATGAAGTGTCGGCATGGCGTAAGGAAAAGCCTTCTGTACATAATTTAAATTACTGGCAGTTTGGGGATTATTTAGCAATTGGGGCAGGGGCACATGGCAAAGTGACACAACCTGATGGCGTGTATCGTTTTCAAAAAACCCGTTTACCAAAAGACTATTTAGCCAAAGTCCCCGCAGAACATGTGCAGTTTAAACGCATTGAAGCGGATGATATGCCGTTTGAATTTATGATGAATGTACTACGTTTAAACCAAGGCGTTGACGCGAAACTGTATGCAGAACGTACAGGTTTGAGTTTAGCTGGCGTGGATGCACTTTTAGATTCATTGCGTTCACGAAAGTTGATGGTTGACGATCAAACGCGAATTTCATGTACCGAGCAAGGGCATGTGTTTTTAAATTCAGTGTTGGAAGAGTTTCTTTGATTTTAAAATTTAACTTTATGTACGTGTATGAGTAGAAAATGGAAAGAAATTTATCGATTGATATTTTGAAAGTCATTTTAGCCATTGCTGTGGTTTTTTTACATACCCGTGTTTTTTATGATCTATCGACACTGTTAAGCCATGTTTTCGTGCAGGGAATATTTAGGTTAGCAGTCCCTGTTTTTTTAGTCATTACAGGCTATTATTTTTTTTATATCAATAATATTCAAAGATATAAAACATGGCTGAAACGTATTTTTATTTTGTATGCCGTTTGGATGGTCTTTTATTTACCCATATGGTGGACAAAAAGTGCCTCCTATAATTTTTCTGTCTTATACAATGGTTATTATGTGCTTTGGTATATTCAGGGCGTGTTGTTGGGTGGCTCTGTTTTATATTTCTGTAGAAATATAAATGCGAATAAGCTCTTTATTGGAAGCATTTTTTTATTTTTGCTTGGCGTTACGCTTCAGCAAGTCGGTAATTTACATTTATTTCAGGGTCAAATGGATGCTGAATTGAACACCTATACCGTGCATCGTAATTTTTTATTGATGAGTTTTCCTTTTCTGACCTTAGGTTTTCTGCTGAATAAATGTCAGGCTGCAATTAGTAATAAAATAAATATAAAGCTTTGGCATGTGATTGTTGTGGTTGTTTTAGTGGTCGTGGAATCACTTGCGAATTATTTTTTGATCAGTCGGAAGGAAAGTCTGGATCAGATGTTTTCCTTATTTATTACTGCGCCAATTATTTTTATATACGTTTTTAATCAGAATATACTGGGGAAAAATAAAGAATTGGCAAATTTATCGACTGCAATTTTTTTAATTCATCCTTTTTTTATTTACCATTTAAAAGGCTATTTTTTAAATCAACAGACCTTATTTAGCTTGGTTGTATTGGCGTGTTCAATCTTTGCCGGATTAATATTGCTGCAAATGAATAAAAAACTAAAATACTTGTTATAAAAAAGAGCGCCTAAGCGCTCTCTTCTTTACTCTAAAAACTTACACCTTAGTAGTCGAAGCTAAAGTGTTCAGGTGCTAATGAAGTCATAGTTTTTGAAGGATTGACCATGGCTTCAGCATGACCTTGGGTACGTGGCAATAAGCGTTCGAAATAGAAGTCAGCGACTTTAATTTTCGCTTTATAGAATTCAGCAGATTCTTTGCCATCACCAGAAGCCAGTTTTTCTGAAGCAACGGCAGCTTGTTGCGCCCAGAAGTACGCCATCATCACATAACCAGAGAACATCAAGAAATCGACAGAAGCTGAAGATACCACGTCACGGTCTTTACGTGCCGCAAGCATAATGCGCACCGTTAAGGCATTCCACTGTGCACATACTTTGGTTAAGTCCCATGCAAAACGACGCATGTATTTGTTGGTGGCATTTTGCGCACAGAATTTCAAAATTTCAGTGGTGTAGTCACGAATAACTTTACCTTTAGAGGTCAGTAACACTTTACGACCAATCAAGTCGAGTGCTTGCACGCCCGTTGTACCTTCATAAAGCGTAGCGATACGTGCATCACGTGCAATCTGCTCCATACCCCATTCTTTGATATAACCGTGACCACCGTAAATTTGCATACCGTGGTTTGCTGCTTCTAAACCTAGCTCAGTTAAGAAACCTTTTAGGATCGGAGTGTAGAAACCTAAATGATCATCTGCTGCTTCAAATGCCGCAGTATCACCGCGCTCTAGGGCATCGGCCATTTTGTCAGCCAGTTGCGCTGCATAATAAATCATGGAACGACCGCCTTCAGCAATCGCTTTTTGCGTCAACAACATGCGACGAACATCAGCATGGTGAATAATGGCATCAGCAACTTTTTCAGGGTCTTTCTTGCCAGATAGAGCACGCATAGACATACGATCTTTGGCATACGGTAAAGCACCTTGGAACGACAGTTCAGCATGCGCGATGCCTTGAATTGCAGTCCCAATACGCGCCGTGTTCATAAATGTGAACATGGCATGTAAGCCTTTATTTGGCTCGCCAATTAAGTAGCCCACAGCATTGTCAAAGTTTAAAACCGCTGTTGCAGAAGCACGGATCCCCATTTTGTGTTCAATTGAACCACAGGTTACAGGGTTACGCTCACCTACAGTACCATCGGTATTGACCAAGAATTTAGGCACAATAAATAAAGAAATCCCTTTTGTACCTGCGGGCGCATCTGGAAGACGTGCAAGGACAATGTGGATGATATTTTCTGTTAAATCGTGTTCACCCGCAGAGATGAAAATTTTTGTCCCAGTAATATGATAAGTACCATCTGCATTTGGCTCTGCTTTGGCTTTTACTTGACCTAGGTCTGTACCACATTGTGGTTCAGTTAAGCACATGGTGCCTGACCACGTACCTGCCACAAGGTTAGGCATGTAGATATTTTTTTGTTCGTCAGTACCAAACTGAAGAATGGTATTCATGCAGCCAACGCTTAAACCTGGGTACATTTGGAATGACCAGTTTGCTGTGCCCATCATTTCTGATTTGATCAGATTTAAAGATTGAGGCAAATTTTGACCGCCAAATTCTTCTGGAAAAGACAGACCTTGCCATCCCCCTTGCACAAATTGGTCATAAGCTTCTTTAAAGCCTTTCGGTGTTTTGACTTCGCCATTTTCGAAATGACAGCCTTCTTCATCACCCGATTGGTTTAAAGGTGACAGTATATTTTCACAAAAATCTGCTGCACCTTCTAGAATCATGTCTACAGTGTCAGCATCGGCAGCTTCGCCATTGGATAAAGTTTTATAGTGGGCAGAGAAGTCAAAAACTTCATTCATTAAAAAGCGAATGTCGTGTAAAGGAGCTTTATAAGCAGGCATAGTGTTAATCCTAATTTAGAAATAGTTTTGGATTATCCGAATCGATAGTTTGATTATTCACATTGCTCATCAAAATACATTGATAGTGTAGCCTTGGAAAAATGTCAGAAAGGCGAATAACAATGAAAATTAAACGGCTTAGAAAATATTTTTTTGTTAAAGTATAAACTTTGATTTTGATCAAAAAGTTAAATTGATCAGTGTTTAAGTATAAATAACATAAGGTATTTAAAAAGAAATCATGCAAATAAGATATTTAACTTTAAGCTTAATAGCCTTAAGCCTAAGTGCTTGTTCACAACATGTCATTAAATCCAATGCCAATACTGGACAGAGTTTAGAGCAAAAAGCTGTTACAGGTTTAAACGCCATGTTTGAAACGTCGGGCTATGATTATCAAGGAAAATTGAATTTTCATGCAAATTCAACCGCAAATACGACAAAAAACTCGAAACTGACTCAACAAGAGAGTGCTCCCTCATTAGATCCTGTGTTGCAGCGTCAAATTGAACAATATCTTAAAGTTCAAAAGCTTCGTTTAGGTCATCAGGAAAAGCAGCATTTATATACGGCATTGGCAAAAGAACAGCTTCCGAATGCCGATCGGTTTGCTGCGAAAGAGGGATATGGGAGTAACTTTGATCAGTTTGCTTTGAACTTATTAAGTAATATTCAGTTTAGTTACAATGGTTCAGTGCATTATCGGCAAAAACTCGCCTCTTTAAATTTAGAGGCAAAATATGAAAAACCAACGCTTTTGGTGCATGCCAAAGTCCCGATGGTGGTTGATTTTAATGAGTATAAGTTTTATATCAATTATTTTTCACTGATGCCTTATTTAGTCAATAAAGACAGTCAGGCAAGCTTTGCCTATATTGATTTTTCGAAGTATAAAAATGAAATCAATCGCGTTGATTTTAAAAAACTGGCAGATTATTTAAAGCAAGTCAATGCTTTGTCTTATGCCTTGGCTGAACCGAAAGGGATTCAAGCTTTGCCGTTGAATGCCAAAGATAAGAATTTGGCTGTAGTAGAGAAAATTCGTTTAAGCACCACCTTAGAACAACTCCAGTTGCAAATGGCGTTATATGAACAAGTCAACCGACCTTATTTTCTCAATTCGGTGGTTGGAATCAAGCCGACAGATGCAATTGCGGAGCAAGCCGCGACAACTGTAGCAACACAGGATTCGACCCAGAAGCATAAAGCTGTCGCTCCAGCAGGGGAGGTAGATGATGTACCAAGCCTGACTAAAGATGAAGCAGCTGAATCAAGTTTGCAGTTAAGCCTATTAATCGATACGCATTTTAGTGCTTTAGGGCAAGGTGATACAGCAGAGCCAGCAACGGAGTCTGGTTGTTTAAAACAGGATAAATCCTGTGCTGCTACAGCAGTGGCAGCGGATACGGTTGTTGTAACAGAGCAACCCGAAGATATAGTCGCAGCGGATGCAGTGCAAACCGCAGATAAAGGCTCGGATGAATATTTAAATCAGCAGCAGTGTCAAGAATTGATCAGCCAACCCCAGCGTGCCACGATGGGCGCTTTAACCTTCTGCCAGCATGAATATGATTTAAATGCTTTTGCCAGCAAAGAAAAGGATGTTGATCAGACAAAACTGATTGATGCGCTAAGTAGTTTGAGTCCTATTTTTGAACAATATGTGTCAGATCAGTTGATGGATGTCAAAACATTTTCAGGCTTATGGGCGAAGCATCAAGCTGAAATTCAGCAAGCACTGAAAGCCAATGCACAGCAAATCCCTCTGGTCATGGATGTCGGACTGGATGCCCAAGGTCGTGCCATACTGGTAGATTATGATGTACAAATCACCAGTCAAAAATATGGCACAGTCAATATTCAGGCCGATTTTAATATTCAGAATTATGGTCAGGCCAGTACAATTGATGGTGCTCAATTACGTCAAGCCAAGTCTTTAGCAGAAATATCTAAAGGGTCGGTGATTGAAAATATGGTTCGTGGTTTTTCTACTGCAACAGGGGGAGAAGAAACCGAAACAGATGCAGCGACAACCGTGAAAAATAGGCTGAGTTTGAATGAACAACTGAAGCAATTGGCAGAAAAAACCTATCAGCAAACCCATTCTTATGCGCAAACTTATCAGGCGCTGTGGGGAATGCAAATGGCAGCCCAAAATCGTGATTTGCTTAAAAACTACAATGCACAAAGCCTGCACGAAATTGCACAGGTCTATGCCTATTGGTTTGCAGACGAAGCGATTTATAACCCTACAGGTCAGGCGCTGAAACAGATTCAAGCGTTGCAGAAAAAACATGATTTAGAACTCGATCAGCAGTTTAATCACGAGTTAGGCGAAGCGGTGTATCAAATCGTGAATGCCGTTGTTGCAAAGGATGCTGAGCGTCAGGCATGGCAGCAACTGGTTAAACAATATAAACAACCAAAAGCCATTTTTGCTCAGCAGTATATGCAGAACTTTAAACAAGACTACGACGTAGATCAGCCGCAACAATTGAAAGCTGTTGCAGATATCTTGGCACAAGCCTATGTAGATTCAACGCAAAACCGTTTGTCTTTAAAGTCGATTGAAAAACTGACTTTAGAACAAGATGGGTATATTGATTTAGAGCTGTATCAAAAAACTTATACGGCATTAAAGGAAAACTTGAACCCTAAAAAATAAGTGTTAAAAAGAACCTCGGATGAGGTTCTTTTTTTGGATATATGTTAGAGATCGGCTTAAAGAAAATCTTTCAGTGCTGGTTTTATTCCATTCCAGATGGAAAAAGATTCAATCGCTTGACCCACCAACATGCCATACCCTTCAGATGTGGGAATACCACGCGCTTTGGCTTGATCTAAAAAGCTAGAGGGTTTGCCATAGGCCATTTCATAAGCATGTTTAAACTGCAATGTTTCAGGTAAGACTAAAGCATCGCCACTTAAGCTTGCTGAGGTCGCATTAATCACCAGATCAAATTCACCGCTTAAATGCTCTAATGAAACGGCAGCAAGGGTGGCTTGCGGAACAGCATCTTTTAAATCTGCGACCAATTGTTCTGCACGGGCTAAGGTACGGTTGGCAATGACAATTTTTTTCACACCCGCTTGCACCAGCGGGTAGACCACGCCACGCGTTGCGCCACCTGCACCAATGATTAAAATAGCGGTATTGTCTAAATTCCAATTTAAAGCTTGAATGGCATCGACTAGCCCCTGACCATCGGTATTGTCACCATGTAGTTTTCCATCTTGCATCCACAGCGTATTCACGGCTTTGGCAATTTTGGCACGTTCAGTCAGAACATGGCATTGCGCAAATGCTTGCTCTTTAAAAGGCACAGTGACATTCATGCCGCTGCCACCTTGGGCAAAAAACGCTTTAATGTTGGCTTCAAAACCATCCAGTGGAGCAAGACGTTTGCTGTAATGGAGGTCAATACCTGTTTTTTGTGCAAAAGCATGATGAAGTTCTGGTGAGCGCGATTGTTCGATAGGGTGACCAATCACCGCGAATTGTTTGCTCATTTCACAAGATCCATGTGCGGAAATGGCATTCAATATACGTGATTTTTAAACAAGGCTAAAGTCAGAAGGAGAGAAAATAAAATAATTAGGAATTGGAAAAATACACTTCAATAATGTGTAGCAAAACGCAAGCGATTAAAGTTAAAGCTAAGGATTACAGATGTCGTGCACCACTTCTTCAAGTAACATTGCCGCAGTAAAAAATAAGCCAAAACCAGCAAGTACGCTAAAGCTAATCGATAAGCTATCGGAAAAGGTATTGTCTGATGAGAAGGTAATGCTTATGGAGCAAAGGATCATGATGAAAATTGACCAAAATAAAAATACTTTGCGATTGAGTGTTTTGTTGAACATTTTTTTCTCCTTAAGCATGGTTTGTTGTCATTTATGCTGGCTTTAAAATAGGCGTAAAGTGCTTAAATTGAATGACCCAGTCTAAACGATTTTAGAAATGCCATTGCATCTCGTGCTGTAAGGAAATATGTCGGCAACATTATTATTGATGGAATAGTCCGCTATATTTATAGGCGAATGACTTTAATTCAAACAGTTTTATGCTTTAATCAAGATTAACTCAGAGCCTGATTAAAGTTAAAAAACCTCCTTTCTCGAATATGGGAAAGGAGATTAATTTTTTTAAATGTTCAACGATTACAGTTCAGTTAACCAATCATGTGGTTTTAAATAGTAATCGGTTAAGCGTTTTTCAGTTGAATCCTCATCCCATTCTGGACGATATGACCAAGCGGCAAGCGGTGGCATACTGACCAAAATTGACTCAATCCGCCCGCCTGTTTGTAAACCAAACAAAGTCCCACGGTCATAAACCAAATTATATTCCACATAACGACCACGACGGTAGAGTTGAAACTCACGTTGTGCTTGGCTATAAGGTTGATTTTGATGACGTTGGAAAATCGGCAAAATCGCGTCTAAGTAACCATTCCCCACGGCTTGAATATATTGAAAGCAGGTTTCAAAATCCCATTGATTTAAATCATCAAAGAATAATCCACCGACACCGCGTTGTTCATCACGATGTTTTAAATAGAAGTAGTCATCACACCATTTTTTATGTTCGGCATAGACGCTGTCACCAAAAGGGGCACACAGGTCATGGGCTTTTTGATGCCAAGCCACTATATCTGCATCATCTGGATAAAATGGAGTGAGGTCAAAACCACCACCAAACCACCAAATTGGATCTTGCCCTTCAGGCTCTGCGACAAATAAACGCACATTGGCATGTGAGGTCGGAACATTTGGATTCTTGGGGTGAATGACTAAAGAAACCCCTAAAGCTTGTGCTTTTGCTCCAGCAATTTGTGGATGACGCTCAGTTGCAGAAGCTGGAAGTTTTGAAATATTGATGTGTGAAAACATCACGCCACCTTTTTCAATCACCGTGCCATTTTGTAAAACACGTGAACGACCGCCACCACCTTCTGGACGTTCCCAATCATCAATTTCAAATTGAGCAGTGCCACCACTCTGTAATTCTCGTTGTTCTAGACCTGCACAAATACGGGCTTGTAAATCGAGGAGAAATTCGCGAACGCGTTGAATATCAGCTGACGTTGGGTTCTGCATAGATGACCTCTATAGCATGATTTTAAGGACTGAATACATCAAAGCATAAAGTCATAAAAAAAGTAAGGGATTTTTTAACATCTTGTAAAAAATCCCTAAATCTAGGGTCTGTGGACATTTCAGCCATGCATTGCGTTATTCACTAAAACAACTCAAGCAAGGCATGAAATGCAGACAATGGTGATCCCCTTGTCAAGTTTCATAACGAAGTTTGGGGAAGTTTTAGTAATAACCCTATGGGACAGGGACATTTTTTCCGCTACTGCGTTATCTTGCGCAGCTTTAGTCACTGCTCATCATTTAGAATGACTAAATTTCGTAAAACATGCCTTGTAGCATCTAAAAAATGTCCTCTGTCGCAAGCATCTGTGAAATGTCAACAGACCCTAATGATTTATAATATTTTTTAAAATGAATTAGAAGTCATCTTTATCATACATGTGTGACATACGTTCATGTTTGGTTTTTAAATAGTCAGCATTAAATGGATTCAAACCGACGGTGAGGGGAACACGATCGACCACATCAATACCAAGTTCTTTTAAGGCTTTAATTTTTGTAGGATTATTGGTGATTAATTTGACTTGTTTAATTTTCAAATGTTCCAGCATGATATTACACATGTCGTAACGTCGAGCATCCGCGGGTAAATTCAACATTAAGTTGGCATCAACCGTATCATGACCTTGATCTTGCAAAGCATAAGCGCGAATTTTATTGGTTAGCCCAATACCACGCCCTTCTTGGCGCAAGTATAAAATCACGCCTTGACCCACTTCATTGATTAATTTTTGTGTGGCTTGTAACTGAGGCCCACAATCACATTTGAGTGAGGCAAAGGCATCACCAGTTAAACATTCAGAGTGAATGCGAACCAATACTGGAGCCGTAGGTGCCGTGTCGAGGCCTTTAGAAAGTGCTACATGCTCTTCACCAGTTTCTGGATCTTGAAATACAGTGATTTTAAATTCACCAAAAGCGGTTGGTAATCTTGAAGTTGCAACAAATTCTATAGGCACTGCTTAACCCGTCAGATAGATTATTAATTGATTAAAGTATAGCGTAATGCTTGGACATTGGTAGAATTGCTATGTTGAAATTATGCATAAGATTTTCTTTTTTGTATAAAGCGAACGATAATGGTTGATAAATAGTAAGATTATTCAGGATAATCTGGTTTTATGAGTAAACACCCAGTTGAGAGAACTCCTCAAAACTGCATCGCTAGAAATGTGGCTGATTTAAAGGTGATACAATTCGACAATATGATCGAGTAACCCATTTACCTAGCTTAGGATTTGCCAGGCTTTAGAAGGCTTTGCCATTTATGTTGTATACAGAAATACCGACTCACCGCCCTATAACACCGTTGCTGGATGCGATTGATCACCCACAACAATTACGTTTGCTCGAGCGTAGCCAATTAGAACAAGTGGCAGATGAGTTACGTCAATACATTTTGTATGCAGCAGGACAAAGTGGAGGCCATTTTGGTGCCAACCTTGGGGTGATCGAACTGACGGTTGCTTTACATTATTGTTTTAATACCCCGCATGACCGTTTAATTTGGGATGTGGGACATCAAGCTTATCCGCATAAAGCGTTAACGGGTCGTCGTGAACAACTCACCACCATTCGTACGAAAGATGGTTTGGCTGCATTTCCTACACGTGAAGAATCGGTATTTGATACCTTTGGCGTTGGACATTCTTCAACTGCCATTTCTGCGGGTTTAGGCATGGCACTGGCACGTCGTTACCAAAAAAATCCATGTGAAGTGGTTGCCATTATTGGCGATGGTGCTATGACGGCTGGAATGGCTTTTGAAGCCATGAATGACGCCGTAGCGCATAATGCTGACTTGATGGTCGTGCTGAATGACAATGATATGTCCATTTCATGTAGCACGGGTGGCTTTGCTAAACACCTCGCTGCGATTTGGGAAAGTGGTCAATCGGTCAATATTTCAGAAACAGGCGAAGCTTATCTAGAACCTCATCCAGAGTGGAATTATAATTCACGCTTACACAGTTCAGCCACAGATGCGGCAGATAACCTATTTAAAGCCATTGGTTTTGACTACTTTGGGCCTTTCGATGGTCATGATGTGAATCAGTTGGTTCAAGTCTTTAATGCATTGAAAAAACGTCAAGGACCACGCTTAATTCATGTCTATACCAAAAAGGGTAAAGGCTTTATTCCTGCTGAATCCGATCAAATTAAATATCATGCCATTAGTAAAGTAAGCGCAGTATCTTCAGCAAATAGCGCACCGAAATATTCGGATGTCTTTGGGCAATGGCTATGTGATGAAGCTGCGCAAGATGACCGTTTACTTGCGATTACCCCAGCCATGTGTGAAGGTTCAGGTATGGTGCAGTTTGCCAAACAATTTCCAGCACGTTTCTTTGATGTCGCGATTGCGGAACAACATGCAGTAACTTTGGCGGCAGGGATGGCCTGTGAAGGGTTGAAACCAGTGGTTGCGATTTATTCGACCTTTTTACAACGGGGTTATGATCAGCTGGTTCATGATGTTGCTTTACAGAATTTAGATGTAACTTTTGCGATCGATCGCGCTGGTTTGGTGGGTGAAGACGGTCCAACGCATGCAGGAGCTTATGATTATGCTTTCATGCGTACTGTACCCAATATGGTGATCATGGCGCCGAAAGACGAAAATGAATGTCGTCAAATGTTGCATACGGCTTACTTATATTCAGGCCCTGCTGCTGTACGTTATCCGCGTGGCAATGGTGTCGGGGTGGAAATTCAACAACAATTAAGCGTTTTAGAGATTGGTAAAGCAGAAATTGTGGCCAGCTTTAATGAGCAATATGATGAACAAATCAGTATTCTGGCTTTTGGCAGTCGTGTAACGATTGCAATAGAAGCAGCACAAGCGTTGGCACAAACCCATGATGTCGGGGTACGGGTCGTGAATATGCGCTTTGTTAAACCACTTGATGAACAGATGATCGCAGCACTTGCACCAAGCACCAATTTATTTGTGACGGTTGAAGAGCATGCTGTTATGGCGGGTGCGGGCAGTGCAGTCAATGAATACTTGGTTCAAGCACAAATTGTAAAACCGAGTTTAAATTTAGGTTTGCCTGATACTTTTATGCATCAAGCTTCACATGCACAAATGTTGCAACAAGCAGGACTCGATAGCAAAGGCATTGAAAAATCGATTGAATTGGTGTGGCTGAAACTGATGCAAACCGTTTCATCCTGATTTATTAAATTTTAGAAACATTTTTCCCCTAAAAGCCTGCATATTTGCTAAAATGTGCGGGCTTTTATGCATTATTCTTTATCAGTATCTTCAATTTGTAGTGGGTGTTCAATGGAACCTATGGTGGTTATGGCTGCGCGTGCGGCTCAATTAGTTGGTCAAGAGCTTTTAAAAGCGCATCAAAATCGTCATAAACTCGATCTACAAGTCGAAGAAAAAGGGATTGATGGCCCAGTAACGCGCGTAGACCGTTATTTAGAACAATTGGCGATCGACACGCTACGTAAAAGTTATAAAAACCACAGCTTCCTTGGTGAAGAGTTTGGTCTACAAGAAGGTAAAGGTCACGACGCTGATTGGTGTTGGGTGATTGATCCTCTTGATGGCACTTTAAACTTTATTCACGGTTTCCCACATTTCTGTATTTCCATTGCCGTTAAGCATAAAGGCATCACTCAGCACGGCGTTATTTATGACCCTGTGAAAGATGAGCTTTTCTCTGCAAGTCGTGGTCGCGGTGCCATGATGAATCAACGTCGTATTCGTGTAAATGTGAAAGATAGCTTGGACAATACGTTCTTGGCTGTAGGTCATGCTTACCGTAATAAACGTAATGGTGAAGTGGTTTCTTATGCGAAAAACCATTTTGATTCATTATTAAATGTGACTGAAGCGGGTGCACAATTCCGTCGTTCAGGTTCTGCTGCATTAGACTTGGCTTATGTTGCTGCGGGTCGTCTTGATGGTTACTTCGAACTTGGTTTGAAACCTTGGGATATCGCTGCGGGCGAGTTAATCGTCAAAGAAGCGGGTGGTACTGTAGTCGATGCCCGTGGTGGTTCTGACTCTATGGAAAATGGTCAAGTGATTGCTTGCTCTATGAAAATGCTCAAACCTTTAATGCAAGCTGTTGTTCCAGCTTGGGGTGACGCAGCAAAGTAACATTGATTTGAATCAGTGATATAGTCAAAAGCTCTCCATGTGAGGGCTTTTTATATTTTAGGCAAAAGTTTATGGGCTTTGAACAGATTGTTTTAAGGGTCTACTTAGCCACTGGATTCACTGATCAGCTATTTATATAAAATATTTGTTTAAAAATTAAACAAAAAACAAGTTGTAAAATAGACTGTTACTGAAAAAAACAGTACATATTCATAATTTAATCGAAAAAAATGATTACTTTTTAAAATGATTCTGTTATCATGCCGTCACGCACTTAAATTTCCGTTCTTTACCTGAACATTATCTTCTAATCATTGTATGCGCGTGCTGTCCATAGAGAGGACATATCCTTCGCGCCCCAATCGCTTAAGCGATTCCTTCAGGTTTGCGGCCGTAATCATATACGTGCGTTATATCCACATCGTCGTTATTCGGATCGCTGCTGAATCCTTATTTTTCAGCTCTATTTGCTGTGCCGCTTTTTGCCGATGTCCATATTGTAATTTATTAAATGGAGCACCCACTTTAGGGTGAACACTCTCTATGAGCAAAACTTTTGCTGATTTTTCCCTCGATGAGTCTTTAACACTAGCGATCGAAGGTTTAGGCTTTACTACACCAACTCCTGTACAAGAACAAGCGATTCCAGCTGCACTCGAAGGTAAAGACCTTCTTGTATCAAGCCAAACAGGTTCTGGTAAAACTGCTGCATTCTTATTACCTACTTTAAACGGTTTAGCGAATCAAGATACGCTAGTGCCATTTAAAGATCGCATGAAAGCGATTACACAACCGAATATTTTGGTGATTTCACCAACTCGCGAACTTGCACAACAAGTATGTCAAGATGCAATTGCATTGGTACGTCATATGAAAGGTGTGCGTGTTGCTGCGATTATGGGTGGTATGCCTTTTGGTAAACAAATCCAACAGTTAAAAGGTGCACAAGTTGTCGTTGCGACTCCAGGTCGTTTACTTGATCTTGTTAACCGTCGTCAAATTAAACTTGATAACGTTGATGCATTAATTGTCGATGAAGCTGACCGTATGCTTGATCTAGGTTTTTCTGAAGACTTAGAAGCAATTGGTGATTTAGCGGCAAATCGTAAACAAACATTGATGTTCTCTGCAACGTTTGCACCGCGTATTATCACGCTTGCTGAACGTATGATGAATGATCCGATGCGTATTGCAATCGAAACTGGTCACTCTACCAATACAGACATCACACAAACATTGCATTGGACTGATGGCTTCGAACACAAGAAAAAATTACTTACACATTGGTTGTCTGATGAGTCTGTAGATCAAGCTGTTGTGTTTGCAAGTACTCAAGAAGATACAGATATGTTGGCTGAAGAACTTGCTGAAGCAGGTCTATCAGTTGTAGCGCTTCACGGTGCTATGCCACAAACTGTTCGTAACCGTCGTTTACGTAGCATCCGTGAAGGTCGCGCTAAGATTTTAGTTGCAACTGACGTTGCTGCTCGTGGTCTTGACGTACCGACAATTTCACACGTAATTAACTTCGGTCTTCCAATGAAGAACGAAGACTATGTACACCGTATTGGTCGTACAGGTCGTGCTGGTCGTACAGGTAATGCAATTACACTTGCAACTTACCGTGAACGCGGCAAAATTCGCGCGCTTGAAGACTTCCTAGATGCACGTTTAAGCGTATCTGAAATTGAAGGTCTTGAGCCATCTCCACCTCCTGCACGCGGTAGTCGTGATGGCGGCGGTCGTGATGGCGGTGGTCGTGGTCGTGGTCGTGATGGCGGTCGTGGCGGTTTTGGNGCGGCGGTCGTGATGGCGGTCGTGGCGGTTTTGGCGGCGGTCGTGATGGCGGTGGCGCACGTCGTAGCTATGATGATAAACCTCGTGGTGATCGTCCAGCTTATGCTGGTGGTGATGATCGTCCACGTCGTAGCTATGATGACAAGCCTCGTGGTGAGCGTCCAGCTTATGCTGGCGGTGATGATCGTCCTAAGCGTGATTTCGGTGATCGTCCAGCGCCACGTCGTGAAGGCGGTTTCGGTGATCGTCCACAACGTTCGTTTGATGACCGTCCTAAACGTGATTTTGGTGATCGTCCAGCGCCACGTCGTGAAGGTGGCTTCGGTGATCGTCCACAACGTTCGTTTGATGACCGTCCTAAACGTGATTTCGGTGATCGTCCAGCGCCACGTCGTGAAGGTGGTTTCGGTGATCGTCCACAACGTAGCTTTGGTGATAAACCACGTTCTGCGGATGATAACCGTGGCAACCGTGTAGACTATAAACCAAGTGGTGATCGTCCAGCTCCACGTCGTGATTTTGGTGATCGTCCAGCGCCACGTCGTGAAGGCGGTTTCGGTGATCGTCCACAACGTAGCTTCAGTGATGATCGTCCTAAGCGTACTTTTGGTGGCGAAGATCGTCCACGTCGTAGCTTTGATGACAAACCACGTGGTGAGCGTCCAGCTTTTGGCGGTGAAGATCGTCCACGTCGTAAATTTAACGACTAATTTAGTCGTTCGATTTAGATAGAAAAAACCGGTGGAAACACCGGTTTTTTTATGAGATTAATCTTTGTTCTTATTTAATAAAATTGTATACTCAATCATGTTTTGTTTTAAATTCGTTAAATATGAACAATAAATCTGCTCATTATATTTGGAATTTCAATCAAGAGGTGATTATGCCTTATATTGGTTTGTTCTTATTGCTATGCAATATTGTGTACTATATCTATAATTCTTTTCTGTAACGCACTGTTCTATTTTTATACCTATTTTTTATTCATAATCGAACTACAATTAAATTAATTAGAAAATTACGCTAAATTTATTGCGTTTTGATCAAATACAACATTTTGAACTTGAATCCTTATATAGTATGCATGCTGAAAAAATGTAGGAAACCCCTCAGCTATGAATAATCAAATACCTCAACAAGCTCAATCTTGGATTGAAGTCAATGATTTGAGCTTTAAACGAGGGAGACGTGTCATTTTCGATCATGTCAGTTTAAAGATTCGGCGTGGTCAGATTACAGCGATTATGGGACCTTCAGGGACGGGCAAAACAACATTGCTGCGTTTGATTGGTGGTCAATTGACACCAGAGCATGGTGAAATTTTGTTAGATGGCAAAAATATTGCACATATGTCGCGTCAGGAATTATTTGCGGCGCGTGCACGTATGGGGATGCTGTTTCAAAGTGGTGCTCTGTTTACCGATATGAGCGTCTATGAAAACGTGGCTTTTCCGTTACGTGCGCATACGCAACTCCCTGAACATCTCATTGCAGAACTGGTGGCACTTAAACTGGAAGCGGTTGGCTTACGCGGTACTGAAAGGTTTATGCCTGCAGAACTATCTGGAGGGATGAACCGTCGTGTTGCGTTGGCTCGTGCAATTGCGCTTGATCCAGAACTGATTATGTATGATGAACCCTTTGCTGGACAAGATCCAATTGTGAAAGGGGTACTGACGCGTTTAATTCGGACCTTGCGTGAAGCACTGGATTTAACCACGATTATTGTCTCGCATGATGTGGGTGAAACCTTATCGATTGCCGATTATATTTATATTATTGCTGAAGGTGTTATTCAAGGTGAGGGGACGCCCGCTGAATTAAAACAGCATGAATCGGCATTTGTCCGTCAGTTCCTAACTGGTGCTGCCGAAGGTCCTGTCGATTATCAGTTTAGTCATAAGGCTTATTTAAGTGATGAGGTGCGTTCATGAATGCTATTGCCTCATTAGGTAGACGCGTCATTGAAAGTGTACGTGGCATCGGTGTAGCAACGGTGATGTTGCTGCAAATCCTATTTTCCATGCCGACCTGGCTCGGGGTCAAACTGTTTATTTACCAAATGCACCGTATTGGGGTCATGTCTTTATTGATCATTGCGGTTTCTGGTTTATTTATTGGCTTGGTGCTTGGCCTGCAAGGCTATTCTATTTTGGTCAATATTGGTTCTGAATCCATGCTAGGGACGATGGTCTCACTGACTTTATTACGTGAACTTGCACCTGTGGTCGCGGCTTTGTTATTTGCAGGGCGTGCCGGTTCAGCTTTGACTGCTGAAATTGGTTTAATGAAAGCCACCGAACAGCTGTCGAGTATGGAAATGATAGGTGTTGATCCACTGAAACGGATTGTTTCACCGCGTTTATGGGCAGGTATTGTGAGTCTGCCGATGTTATCGATCATTTTTGGTGCCATTGGCATCATGGGCGGTAAAATGGTGGGGGTCGATTTTTTAGGGGTGGATGAAGGTTCTTTCTGGAGTGGGATGCAAAATAGCGTGCAATTCTATAAAGATATTTTCAACGGCACCATTATTAAAAGTCTAGTTTTTGCATTACTTTGTACTTGGATTGCGGTGTATCAGGGTTATGCCTGTGTGCCGACTTCTGAAGGGATTGCAACATCAACTACGCGAACAGTAGTGTATTCCTCATTGTGTGTTTTAGGTTCTGATTTTGTGTTGACTGCGGTCATGTTTGGAGGGGTTTAATGAAATCACGTACAAGTGAGCTGACCGTCGGTATTTTTGTCATTATCTTTGGTGTGGCATTATTTTTCTTAGCGATGAGAGTGAGCGGATTATCGGGCACCAATTTACGTGATGCCTATGAGATGACTGCGCAATTTGACAATGTGAATGGTTTAAAACCACGAGCTAAAGTGACTATGAGTGGTGTCAGTATTGGTCGTGTGACTGATATTACCCTCGATCCTGTATCACGTTTAGCGACAGTGTATTTTGATTTAGATGGTAAATTAACTTCATTTAATAAAGAGCAACTGAAAACAGTGACGGCAAATGCGCTAGAAGAGCTGCGCTATAGTGCTGAATATACAGAAGCGACGCCTGCACAACAAAAAGAAATGGAAAAACAACTCACCGATAACATGCACTCCATCACCAGTATTGATGAAGATGCTTATATTATGGTTGCAACCAATGGTTTATTGGGCGAAAAATATTTGAAAGTTGTGCCGGGTGGTGGTTTGAACTACGTCAAACGTGGTGAGCGTATTGCCAATACACAAGGTACGATGGATCTTGAAGATTTGATTAGTAAGTTTATTACTGGTGGTGCTGGTAAGTCATCAGAAAAAGCGCCAGATGAAAAGACATCGGGTGAATCAACAGGTGCAGAAGCATCATTCGTTGAATAATTTGGAGAGAAGGTTTTAGTGAATACTTTAATGAAACAAACGCTTACAGCGAGTATTTTGTCTACAATGATTGCAAGTACTGCATTTGCAGTACCCGCGGAAGCACCCCCAGTTTTTGTTAAAAAAGTTGCTGACGGTTTGATTGCTCGTTTAAAAGCTGATAATGCGAAATTACAAAATAATCCAGCCGCTGTGAAAGCAATCGTACGTCAAAATCTTGACCCATATATTGATTCACAGGCATTTACTCGTATTGTGATGGGGACATATGCAACCAATCAATACAGTACCGCAGCGCAACGTGCGCAATTTGAACGTAACTTTCGCGAAACTTTAATTGAAAACTATGGTACTGCATTTGCGAAGTTCTCGAATCAAACCTATAACATTCGTCCATATAAAGCTACGGACAGTAAAAATCCTGTAGTGACACTAGACTTTAATAATAAAGGCGAAAAAATTCCTGTATCGTTCCAATTGGTCGATAAAGGCAGCCAATGGAAAATCCGCAATATCAATGTCTCAGGCATTGATTTAGGTTTACAGTTCCGTAATCAGTTTGCGGCAACAGTAAAACGTAATGGGGGGAGTTTGGATAAAGCGATTGCCAACTTTGAACCAGATGCAGAAGTTACTGTTAATAAAAAATAATGGAGTACGTGTTCGGTGATTGAAATCATTCATCAGGAATTACATGTTTCTGGAAAAATAGATTATGCAAATGCTGAAAGCTATTACCAACAGGGTTTGAAATTGATTCAAGCGCAGAATCAGTTTCCGTTGGTGGTGAACTTGGCACGGTTAGAGCAGGGCAGTACGCTGGCTTTAGCAGTATTGGTGCGTTGGTTGCGTCAAACGCCTCAAGCCCAAGGCATACAGTTTAAGGCTGTTCCTGAAAGAATGATGAAAATTATTCAGGCCTGTCATTTGCAAAATGACTTGCAGTTAATTGCTTGAACACGACATAAAAAAGCACCGTAAGGTGCTTTTTTATTGCCAGACAACATATTCAAAATTTGAATGTTTTTTGTGTTTCGCTTTAAAAGTCGTGTTTTTAAAACTGGCTCAAATCCATTTTTTCCAGCGGAAATAAATCAGTGGGCCAATGAAGAAGGCTAGCAGAATAATACCCACCATGACAAAACTGGTTGTCCCTCGAGCAAAAGGTAGTACATCTGTATTCATACCATAGATACTGGCAACCAGCATGGGTGGCGCGAGCATACTGGGCAAGATGGAGAAGCGACGAATCGTATCATTCTGTTCGGTGTTAATGAATCCAGAGGTGGTGTCGAGTAAGAATCGAACCTTTTGGAATAAGAATGCATCATGTTCAACCAGTGAGCGAACATCTTCACTGAGTTCTCGAATATCGGCATCGTAAATATGACTGCCTAAAGCGCGTGGACGCGAGAGAAAGGTTAAAACTCGGCGTAAATCGATTAAACACAATTGTGCTTTTCCCAGCATATCTTCGAGTTGTGCTAGGCGAGTAATCATGTCATCTAAATCAAGTATTTGTTCGCGATGACGATTGTTGAGCACTTCTGTAGAGTATTTTTCTAGGTCTTTGTGAATATCTTCCAAGATATCCGCAAGTTCATCGAGTTTGGCTTCAAGTAAGCCGAGTAATACCCACGTGGGATCTTTATAGTCAATTTCATAGTCATTACGGCGTGCACGTGCGCGAAAGGCACGAAAGGCGACCAGTTTTTCACCACGTAAGGTAAATAAGTGTTGTTTATGCAGAATGAAAGCAACGGTTTGTACTGTGGCTAAAATACTGGAATTGTCATCTGGTTCACCATCCACTTGAAAGTTTTTATTTTTCGTTAAAAAATAGGTGCTGATATGTAAAATACCATCATCATCACGGTAGAATCGTGCCGATGAAGAGATGTCTTCTAAGGATTTTAGTGTGGGTAGGTTTTGCTCATAAGCGTCAAGGACCCATTGTTGTTCTTCTTGTGAGGGTGCAATTAAGTCAATCCACACTAAATCTGGATGAAGATCAAAGCCCCCATTAATAGTGGCATCTTCCAAACTACCGCGCTCTGTGGCGTAAAAGGCTTCAAGCATGCTGTCTTTGCTCCCCTGCGCAGTCTGGTTGAATCAATGGGTGTATTTTAGACAAGGAATTGAATAAAAACACTGCTCGAATTGCTTTTTTATGAAAAAATCTCCTTAAAATTTACTTTAATAGTATGACATTTTCAAAACAGGGTGAAAAAATGACGAATTCTATCGCAATTTTTTGTGGTTCAGCTATCGGGACGGATTCCATTTTTCTAGACACCGCACAAAAAATGGGTCAAACCATTGCTGAGCAAGGCAAAACACTGGTGTATGGCGGTGGTCGTTCAGGTTTGATGGGGGTTGTTGCGGATAGTGCTTTGCAGGCAGGCGGAAAAGTGATTGGTGTTATTCCGAATGCCTTGGTTGACCGTGAACTTGCACATCCACATTTAACGGAATTACATGTGGTAAAAAATATGCATGAACGTAAAACCAAGATGTCGGAATTATCGGATGCATTTATTGCCTTGCCCGGTGGTGCAGGTACTTTGGAAGAAATTTTTGAGCAATGGACTTGGGCGCAACTGGGGATTCATTTAAAGCCGTGTGCATTTTTAAATGTGGCAGGTTTTTATGATGATTTATTGAAATTCATTCAGTTGACCACAGTCAAAGGTTTTACCCATGCTCGCTTTTCTGAAAGCATTATTGCCTCAGATTCGATTGAACAAATTTTGCAACAATTTGATGCTTTTCAAGCGCCGCAACCGAAATGGGGTATGGTCGATCAGCAGGATTTGGTGAAATAAACATGAAAGTGATTACCGTTGCAGCAGCGATTATTTTAAATGCTCAACAGCAGCTTTTGGTGGTGCGCAAGCATAATACGACGTGTTTTATGCAAGTTGGTGGTAAGTTAGAATCGAATGAGCCACCCGAACACACCATGCTGCGTGAAATTCAGGAAGAAATTGGTTGTCAGGCACAGATTGAACAATTTGTTGGGCGTTATGAAACGGCAACGGCAAATGAACCCGATCATCAATTGGTCAGTTATGTTTATGTCGTGACATTGGATCATGCACCCCAAATTGATGCCGAAATTGCCGAGATGAAATGGGTGGATTTGGATGATCAAAGTACCTTACTTGCGCCCTTAACCACAGAAATTGTGATGCCATGGGTAAAAAACTATTTAAAGGCAGAAGCTTGATTTAAGCTATTACACTGCGTGAGAAAAATGGTGCAGCGATGGCTTAAATCGCTGCACTCGCGATACATGCCGCATAGACTTTCTGACAGCCCAATTGCTCAAGTTTTTGTTTTAACGCAAAGATTGAACTTCCTGTTGTCACCACATCATCCAAAATAAGCACACGGCGATAACGCAATTTAGACGTTGTATTGATTTGGAATTGCTGCTGAATATTTTCAATGCGTTCTAGGCGAGTTAAGCCTTTTTGTGAATGTTGTTGTAAGCGCGTGATGGGTTGCCAAATCGGCAGGTCTAATTGCTTGGCTAAAATCTTGCCAAGCACCAAGGATTGATTATAACCACGCTCTGCTAGACGTTGATTGGAAATGGGCATCGGCACAATGGCTTGAACTTTGGGTAGCCGAAGTTGCATGAATGCGCCCGCCAGTAGCTGCTGAAAATGCAGCTGTTGTTCGTATTTAAATTTTTGAATAATACGATCAATCGGATAGTCATAATGACAAGCACTTTGAATATCCATTTCTTGTCGTTGCACCGTACTTTTCAACCACGGTAATTGTTGCCAGCAATCTGCACAGACAGAGTGGATCTGTTGTTGCTCAGCATTGCAGAGTTGACAAGGGGAGATGCTTTGTAGAGCTTTGTGAAGTAATGGGTTAATGAATTGAAGCATCTTATTCTCAAGATTATATTTTTAATTTATTGATCATCAATTGATTATGGGACATAAATATTATTAATTTGGAATATAAATTGATTTTCTTTCTTGAAGATAAAAAGATCAATGATTAAATCACTTCTGCCTTCTTCAACGGTAAATAAATCGATAATTGCCTTCCAAGATTCATTTTCCATATATATGCATACGGATGTATGCCATGATTCTTCAGCTAAGCTTATGAGATGAGCGCCATAAGCATCAATATTTTCTGCAATCTCTGAAGCATATGCTAAATCAATACATTGAACAGATGGAAGCGTGTTTAAACGGCCAAAATCCTTATCTTTAAAAGCCTCAACAATTTGAATAATGCAGTCCCGCCAAATGCTTGGAATTGGAGATTGAAATTCTGAATCATATGGAACAGGTATATTTTGAGTCATTTTAACTGTCCTGTTCTTCTAGACATAGGCATAGCGTGGTGCTTCAGGTAGCCAGCGTTTTAACAAAGCCTGCGCATTTTCAGGATAATCTTTTAAAATTTGCTGCGCCACATAATGCGCTTGATTGAGTAAATGATCATCGCGTTCTAATTTCGCCACCCGAAAACCCATATCCCCCGTTTGTTTGGTGCCGAGTAATTCACCCGGTCCACGAATTTCCAAGTCTTTTTCTGCAATGATAAAACCATCATTGGTTTCGCGCATAATGCGGAGGCGTTCTTGTCCATTTTGCGATAAAGGATGTTTGTAGAGCAGGGCGCAAAAACTGGCGGTGGCACCTCGTCCAACACGGCCACGCAGCTGATGGAGCTGAGAAAGCCCAAGGCGTTCTGCATTTTCAATCACCATGATCGATGCATTCGGTACATCTACGCCCACTTCAATGACGGTGGTGGCAATCAGTAACTGCAATTGATTGTCTTTAAATTGTTGCATCACCAATTGCTTTTCATCGGCTTTCATTTTGCCATGTACTAAGCCTGTGTTCAGATGAGGAAAACGGTCTTTAATTTCAGCAAAAGTGGCTTCAGCAGCTTGTGCATCTAAAGTTTCGGATTGTTCCACCAAGGTACAGACCCAATAGGCTTGTTTGCCTTCCGCACAGTTACTGGCGATACGATTTAAAACTTCTTCACGCCGATCCAACGGAATGGTCACGGTTTGGATCGGGGTTCGTCCCGGGGGTAATTCGTCAATCACAGAAGTATCTAAATCACCATACGCTGACATCGCCAAGGTACGGGGGATAGGGGTGGCAGTCATCACCAGTTGATGTGGGGTCATATTCTGCGCACCCTTTTTGCGTAGTGCTAGACGCTGATCGACCCCAAAGCGATGCTGTTCATCAATAATCACTAAACCGAGTTTGGCAAAGGCAACATTGTCTTGAAATAAGGCATGTGTGCCGATGACTAAATGCGCTGAGCCATCTTTAATGCTTTGCTCGGCTGCTGCACGCGCTTTGCCTTTTTGTTTTCCTGAAAGCCATGACACGGTTAAACCCAGCGGTTCAAACCATTTTTTAAAATTTAAGTAATGTTGTTCCGCTAAAATTTCCGTCGGTGCCATGAGTGCCACTTGCCAACCTTCTTCTAAAGCATGACACGCTGCAATACCCGCCACCAGTGTTTTTCCTGCACCGACATCACCTTGAACCAGACGCAGCATCGGTTTGTTTTGTTTTAGGTCTTGTGCAATTTCTTTGGATACCCGTTTTTGTGCAGCGGTCATGCTAAACGGTAAGCCTGCCAACAGTTGCTTGGTAAAGTTTTGACTGACTGAAAAAGACGGTGCTGCAATTTGCTGAATATAAGCCCGACGTGAAAGCAGGCTCAGTTGATGGGCAACCAATTCTTCAAAAATTAAGCGTTGTTGAGCAGGGTGTGAGCCTTGTGCCAATTGCAACATGTTGGCATTGGTTGGCGGTTCATGAATATATTCGAGTGCCTGCTTGAGCGCATAACCATTGGTGAATTTCGCTGGTAACAGTTCAGGGAGGTCATCGCTGTGCTGTTGAAGTGCTTGCTTGACATATTCACGTAGCTTGGGCTGTGTTAAACCTTCTGTCGCAGGATAAATGGCGGTGAGTTCTGTTTTAGGCAGAGGAGTATGTTCAGTAATCAGTTGTATTTCTGGATGATAAAGTTCTAAACCGCGTGCACCGACACGTACTTCACCAAATATGCGCAGATGATTGCCAATTTTGGCACGATCCGTCAGGGCTTTATACACATGATAAAAACGCAAAGTGACTTTGCCAAAATCATCTTGTAATAACACCGCCATAGACTTGCGTTTACCGGGTGGAAAATCGACACCTTTGACCAGACCTTCAAGCAAATAACTGCGCCCCACGATCAATTGGTTCATGGCGATGATCGTGCTACGATCTTCATAATCACGTGGCAGATGAAACAGTAAATCATCTGTGGTGAAAATATTTAGTTTTTCCAGTAAAGCAGCAGAGGCAGTTCCTACCCCTTGTAATTGATGGACGGCAGCCATTTCCCCTCAACTTAGGTTATGTAATCAGGTGCTTATGCATATTTTATTTATCGGTTATGGTAAAACATCTTGGCGTGTTGCTAAACAACTATTTGAGCAAGGGCACCAAATTACCACAATCAGTCAAAGTCCTAAAATGGATGGATACGCAACTCATTTGATTCAGGATGTGCATCAGCTTAATTTAGATCAGATTTCACCGATTGATTGGGTCTATGTGTTGCTGAGTCCAAATGAAAGTACGCCCGAGGCTTATCAACGGGTGTATGTCGATTCGGTACAATCCATCAGCAAGGCTTTAAAACAACATCCTGTGAAAAAAGTCGTGGTTGTGTCGTCCACGCGAGTCTATGGTGAAAATCATGGTGAACGCATAGATGATAAGTCAGAAATGAAGCCCAATGATGAACAGGGACGACTCTTGTTAAAGATGGAGCAACTTTGGCAGCAGGCTTATCCATCTGCAAGTATCATCATTCGTCCGACCGGAATTTATGGCACATCGGTGGCTCGAATGCTGAAGCTGGCTGAAAAAACTAAAACTTACCCGAACCGTCACTGGTCAAATCGAATTCATATTGATGATCTGGCAAGTTTCTTGGCATATTTGCTTCACGTGGAACATGCTGAAAAATCGTATATTGTCAGCAATAATCAGCCCAGTCTTTTGCATGAAACGATTCAATGGTTCCAACGACAATTGAATGTGCCTGAGTTGGTTTTGCAGAGTAATGAATATTCTGGAAAAAGAATTTATGCTACGCGAATGGCTGAAATGGGTTTTCAGTTGCAGCATAAGGATTGTTTTGAGGATTATTTAGAGATGTTAGGAACGTTATAAGTAAATCCTCCTCCTTTTTTAAAGGAGGGGTTAGGGGGTCTTCTCCCAGAGGGAGAAGGGGTTTAAGGCGCTTATTTCTTTTTACGCTTTAAACGACGTTTTGCTTGTTGTGCGGCAACAGCATCCAAAGCTTCTTTGAGTTCATCATCACTAAAAGTGGTGATGTGTTGCAACATTTGTAGCGTGACATCATCTAAAACCAGATTGGCATACTGGGCAACATTCTGGAAGTTTTCATCAAACACAATGGCATTGTCTTCGTTGTTGCGAATGTAACCTTGTTGCGTCAAGACTTTCATAAAGCTTTGGAATAAGGCTTTATCAAAGAATTCAGGTGAGTTGAACTCATAAAGCACAGATAGACGTTGACCGACCAAATGACTGAGTTCTTCTACCTGACGAATCGAAATATTGCCTGAACCGCGTTGGGTAATTAAAGCCAACGTCATGTAATAACGCTCAAGACTTTGCATCACAGGTGCAGCAAGCACCACCAATTGGTTGTGATCTTCTGAATTGGGAGCAGGGGAAATCAGATGATCTTCAGCATCGGCCGCGATGAGTTTCGCGTTAATTAATGCATCGACATAAGCGCAAATTTGATCTTTGAGTTCATCATCTTGCCATTTTAAGAACAATTCAGCTTTTAAGAATGGGTAAAGTGTACGAATCACACTGATTAAATCACCACGGCGGATGGAACCGTTATGTTTAACCAAAGCCGCAATTAAAGAGGGTAAGACAAAGGCATGTAAAATGTTATTGCGGAAGTAAGTCAGCAAAACGGCTTGATTGTCTTCAATCGCAATAATATCGCCCAATACATGCTTAACGCGTTTAATCAGTTTAAGTTTTAAACCGTAGGCAATAATTTCTTTGCCCGAAAGCGGTGTCACTTGTGCGCGAGCATCGTAAGGTAAAGCAGTGACTAAATTACGATAGGCATCAAGCTGTTTAATGCAAATTTCTTCATCTAAGGTATGTTTTGGGGTAGCCAATAAGATTAATGACAATAGGGATACAGGATTGATCACCACAGCACGATTGATATTTTCTAAGATGGCATGCGCTGAACCATTCACGGCATCCGATACTTGCTGCGGAATAGGTTCGTCATTCTTTTCAATTTTGATTTGATCGGCACCATGTTTTTTAAGTAAATCATCTAAAAACACAGGTTCACCAAAGTTGACATGCACTTTACCGAAAATACGTTCGATTTTACGTAAGCTTTTTAAAATACCGACAATCGATTCAGACTCTTTCGGCTTGCCTTGCATTTCGCCCACATAAGTTGAACCTTCCATCAAACGTTCATAACCAATGTAGGTCGGTAAGAACACAATGGGTTTCGCTCGACCACGTAAATGACTATGCACGGTCATGGCCAACATGCCCGTTTTTGCGGGGAGTAAGCGCCCCGTCCGTGAACGACCACCTTCAATGAAGTATTCCAATGGCGTATTGCGTGACAAAATACTGTACAGGTATTCTTTAAATACCGTAGTGTACAAGCCATTACCACGGAAGGTACGGCGGATAAAGAATGCACCACCACCACGCAGTAATTGCCCCACGAACGGCATATTGAGATTATCGCCCGCAGCAATATACGGCACCATCATGCCACGTTTGTAAATCACATAAGACAGTAATAAATAGTCGATGTGGCTACGGTGACATGGAGTGTAGATAATTTGGTAGTCTTTCGCCAGTTCACGTACTGTACTGAAGTTGTGAACTTCCACACCATCATAAAGCTGAGTCCATAAACGCGTAAGTGCCATATCGGCAAAGCGAACCGCTGAATGTGAATAGTCAGAAACAATTTCGTTCAAATAACCAATGGCACGACGTTCAGCTTCAATCATGCTGACTTTACTGCGAATACTTTCACGACGAATAGCATCTTGTACATCGTGAGATTTAATCAGTGAATGCACCACATTACGACGGTCTGATAGGTCAGGGCCAAGCACAACTTCACGTTGACCATCTAAATAATTATTCAGGGTATTTAGAATATAGGTCGCAGGAGACAAGTTTGGATGGGTCTTTTTGGCAAAATTGACCAGTGCACGTAAAGATTGTCCTTTATGGAATTCTAAATAGGACTGACGACCATGCAGGCCAATATTGACCAATTGTTTGACTGTACCTGGTGTTGCCCAAGTATCGGTAAACAGCAGTTTGAACCAAGAATCTTCTTTATCGGGCGAACGTCCCCAAAGCACAGTAACAGGAATCAGTTCAATATCAATTTCAGGATGTTGTTCTAAAACATCGATCAGACGTAATAAGCGCGGTGGAAAAGCATGGGGTGGCGGATTGAGTAAATTATTTTCATCGTGATGTTGTAAAAATAATACCGATGCTTTTTCTTTATGATCACCAATGACCAATGGATTTAACGCGGGTGATAGTTTGAGACGACGTGTTTCACCATCCACGATCAAGGCATTGCTGCGCGAGTAATTTTGTAAAACATAACAGACTATTTTTTGTTGAATAGGTTGGTCTGTGATTGTATTTACGTCTGTAGCTGTCGGTTCAGTAGGAACCTCACCAAGAACATGTGGAGTTACCACAAGGTCAAGCAGTTTACTGGAAAACTGACGATACATTTGACCAAAGCCACTCTTGGACATACACACTCCTACTTAAATGACCGCAACCCCAGATTTTCTGAGGGGGGGATGGTTTTGCATTATTGTAATTTAAAACTGTATGTCATTTTCTGACAAAATGCATATTGATTGTAAAATTTTATCGTTAAAAATCGTATTTTTAGCCACTATAATCCGAAAATAATGTGACAGACTAGTCAGACTAACGCTAGGGATTTAGTCTGAATTTGTGGCAAAATAGATAAAATAGTCTATTTAATTGATTTAAATTTTCCGCCTCCATCTCCGATATTCCACATCAAAAAGGTCGCTTATGAACGCGTTAACCCAAGAATTGGTTGAATTATTGAGCCTTGAAAAAATTGAAGAAAATATCTACCGAGGAATAAGTCGAAACTTGGTTGGAAAGCGTGTTTTCGGTGGGCAAGTATTAGGACAGGCATTACGCGCAGCATCGTATACCACAGATCGTCCTGCACATTCATTGCATGCTTATTTTTTGTATGGCGGTGATGTCAATGCCCCTATTTTGTATCAAGTTGATCGTTTACGTGATGGCAAGAGCTTTGTCAGTCGTCAAGTCAGAGCCATTCAACATGGTCGAACGATTTTTACCGCGATGATTTCTTTTGCGCATCCAGAAGAGGGTTTAAATTATCAGATTGCTGAACCTGAATATCCAGCCGTTGAAACATTGAAGTCTGAAGCTGAATTAAAAAAATTGCTGGTCGAATTTGTCCCCGAAAACGTCCGTGCCAGTTTTATGCGCGATCGTCATATTGATATCCGTCCAATTGATCCAAGCAATCCATTTCAACCGCAGCCTGAAGCGCCTTCTTATGCGCACTATTTACGTACGCACGATAAAATCGCGGCAGAGATGGATGAGATTTCTTTACATCAAGCCATTGCCGCATTCTATTCAGACTTTACTTTAATGACCACGGCACTTCGTCCGCATGGTTTAAGTTATTTATCGCCTAGTTTGCAATGTGCCAGTATCGATCATGCCATGTATTTCCATAAACCATTCCGTGTGGATGAATGGATGCTGTACGACATGGATGCAACCGTGAGTGCAAGTTCGCGTGGTTTAAACTTCGGTCGTATGTGGCAAAATGGTGAGCTGGTGTGTAGTACCACACAAGAAGGTTTAATTCGTATTCGTGAAATTGAAACCCAATAAAGTGTCATGTTTGACTTAAAAAAACTGGGCATATAGCTAATCCCAGTCAGTTAAGAAATTGACTGGTTTTTTTATTTTAAATTCATGATGTTATTTGATACGCGGAAACGTCATCCGCAACTGTTCGAGGCATGAGGTGTATACACCGCAAGATTAAAAAAGTAAAGTTTCTGCGATTAATTGATCAATAACAGGTATTCGACGAGTTTTGCGGATGAAAAATGTTTTTCTTACGAAGCGCTGCTTCTCATTTTGGCTAATGAGAAACATTGTTTCGCAAGGAACAAACGAGCTCCAAGGATTTGATTTAAAGAGATAAGACTCCGTCGTGAATAACTAAAAAGTTAAGGAGTTAATTGTAAAACTCCTTAACTGACTGGCATTAGGGCATATAGCCCAGTTTTTGATGATGGGGTATTAGTAGCAGCGAGGGATGTCTTCGGAGACATCTTTATGGCAGCCATGACCTGAATGAGCAAAGGTTTGCCCAATGCTTAAAAGCAGTACGGTGATGAGGATTATTTTTTTCATAGTTTTGCTCTTTTAATTATGGGTGGATCGGTAGTCATTCAAAAGCATATTTTATGCCATATCTTTATTAAGCCGTTGTTGATTCAGATAAAGGGTGAATCATGCTTTGGCATATTTATGCTGAACTTGTGACAAAAAATTCCTCGATTCTAAAAATAGGGCATGGCATAGTGCCTACAAGACTGAACAATAAAAGCATGCAGAAATGGGCTTAAACACACAAATTTTAATTGCTGCGATTCTGGGCGTAGCTTTTGGCTTTCTTCTCAATTTTTATCCGAATACGCCATTTTTTGATGCCAGTTTGTATGGCTTGGGGATTGCCAGTAGTATTTTTATTGGCTTATTGAAGATGCTTTTAGTGCCTCTTATTTTTAGTTCAATTGTAGTCGGTGTATCCAATTTACAATCGGGTGGGCAATTGGGTAAGGTTTGGAAAATCACCTTGGCCTGCTGTGTCACGACCACGACTTTGGCTTTGATACTCGGCATTGGTTGTGCACATTTGTTTGATGTTGGGAAGGGTGTCGACATTGCGATGTTTCAGGATGCCATGAATCAGCATCAAACACCCGATACGTTAACCCCCACCTCATTTTTGACTAATTTTATTCAAAACACTTTAATTAATCCCTTTAAAGCATTTTCTGAAGGCAATGTTCTTGCTGTGGTGGTGTTTGCGTTGTTCTTTGGTGTGGCTTTGGTACATGGCGGTGAGCGTTTTAAAACAGTACGGCAACTGAGCCAACAGTTCTTTGACATGATGATGTTCATGATTATTTGGGTGATGCGACTGGCTCCGATTGGTATTTTTGCTTTACTGGCAAAATTGATTGCTACGGAAGATATTTCGGTGCTGAACCGTTTGGTTGAGTTCGCTGCTGTGGTGACGGGAACCACTATTTTTCATGGGGTTGTGGTTTTACCGCTATTATTGTGGATTTTCGGCAAGATGAATCCGTTGACCTTTTTTAAAGGGGCGCGTACGGCACTGATTACCGCTTTTGCCACCAGTTCAAGTTCCGCCACCATGCCACTTTCGATGAAATGTGCGCAAGAAAATTTAGGTGTACGTCCTGCAACAGCCGGTTTTGTTATCCCATTGGGTACACAATTGAATATGGATGGTACAGCACTGTATGAAGCTGCTGCGGCTTTATTTATTGCCAATCTGATGGGGTTGGATTTAAGCATCGGGCAGCAGCTGATTGTTTGTTTAACCGCAATGATTGCATCACTTGGTGCACCGGGTATTCCTAGTGCAGGTATGGTGACCATGATTATGGTGTTGCAATCGGTGGGTTTGCCTGCCGAAGCGATTGCCATTTTATTGCCGATAGATCGTTTGCTGGATACGGTGCGTACAGTGGTCAATGTGCAGGGCGATATGATGATTAGTGTGGTGGTGGATCGTCATACCCGCGATGATGAAATTACCACTTAATCATTTTCCCAACACGGATTCCATACCACTTCCCATAAATGTCCATTGGGGTCTTGAAAATAACCGGCATAGCCACCGTAAAATGTGGCTTGTGCAGGTTTGATAATTTGTGCGCCTGCACGTGCTGCTTGTGCCATGACTTGATCGACCTCTAGTGGACTAAAGACGTTATGTCCAAGGGTCATTTGGGTTGGACACATTGCACAAATTGCCAGACCCGTATCATGTTGAATACTTTGCTGGGACCATAAAGCGAGTTTTACATCCGACTGGAGTTCAATAAAAGCAACCGCACCATATTCATATTCTTGACCCAGAATACCTTCGCTATGTAGACCTAAACCTTCACAATAAAACTTCAGTGACTGCTCTAAGTCATTAACGGCAAGCGTGATGACAGAAATGTAGGGTTTCATCTTTTATCCTGATCTTTTTTTGATCTGGATGTATTGTAGTGCAAATAAAAGTAGGGCATAAAGCCCTACTGTTTGGTATTTGTGTGACTGCCTTAAGCGACTTTGAGTGCTGCGCGTTTTGCCGCAGGGGAGTGGTCTAAATAGGCAATGGCATCTTCGGTTTTGGCTTCATGCACTGGATCATACCACGGCATTAAATAACCCAATTGTTGTGAAACCAACCAAAATGGATTCGGCATAATACGGTTATCTTTTTGTGAAATAGCATACCATTCACGCCAAATCCACGGTTTAAACACGCTGGGACGAATTGATTTAAAGCGTTCATCTTGCTTCATAATATGCGCTGCGCCGTCCACCCATAAACCCAGTACGCCAACAATCACCACCACACTTAAATAGTAGCGTGCAATATAACCACCACCCAGATGACGGTACAAATCAAATGCCACGGTACGGTGTTCAATTTCTTCAGCACCATGCCATTTAACCAGGTCTAACATGGCAGGATCAGCGCCCAGTTGTTCCCAATGTTGGTTATATAAAACATATTTTCCAAGCACGCAGGTCATATGTTCAACTGTGGCAATAATCCCGAGACGAAATAAATCCCATTGATGTTCTAGCACTTTAGGGACTTTTAAACCCAAAGGTTGGTCTGCCAACAATTGACCAAAGAGAAAATCCATAATCTTAAGATTACGTTGTACATCAATGTTACGCACAGTCAGATATTCTTTGTTGGCTGAAGCATGAGCCTGAGCATGCATGGCTTCTTGGCGAATAAAAGCTTTGACATCTTCTTTGAGTTTTTCATCGCTAATTTGCGCGAGGACTTTGTTATAAAGGCGACAAAACCAAAATTCACCCGCAGGTAAAATCATATTAATTTCGTTGATGAAGTAACTGGTAAAAGGATGGTTGGGAATCCAGTCGACGGGTGTTTCTTGCCATTCAAATTTGACTTTTCGCGGTTTAATTTGGTATTGAATTGAAGATCCAATTTTAGACTTCTTGAGCAAAGATAAAAGCTTCATCATCCTGTCCTATTGTTTTTTCACTGTGAGTGTATTCACATTGCTTAGAATCAGTATAAAAAAATGCCCTCAATTGTGGTTAGCAATAGAGGACATTCCGATATCAATAGATGATGAATTTGGTCAGACAATTTGACTGATCTAGATTATTGCCCGTTTTTAGGGAGATCTGCTGAGCTATGGTCGCTACTTTTATTTTCAAATGTAGCATCTTCAAATTCATTTTCATCAAACAGTTCCTCATCACCTTCAACAAACTCAATTTCATCTGCTGATGCATCAGGAATACTGTCTAAATCAAATGCGCTGGCTTGTTCGAGGGTAAAGTTCAGACGACCGCCCATCACACTGGCAAGTTCTTCTAAGCCTTGTTTATTCATTGATGAGAACAATTGAATGGAGAACTGAAGCTTCATTTTTTTCAATTGTTGTTGTACTTCTTGCAGTACTTTTGATGCAGGGCCACGGTTTAATTTGTCTGACTTGGTTAATAACACATGCACAAATAATTTACGTGAATATGCCCATTCCAGCATCATGACGTCAAAGTGTTGTAATGGATGACGAATATCCATTAACAACACCAAACCTTGTAGGCTTTGGCGATGAATTAAATAATTTTCCAGTTCTTTTTGCCAAACCAGTTTCATCGCTTCGGGTACGGCTGCATAACCATAGCCGGGTAAATCGACCAAGCGTTGATCTGGATTCCCCAAACTAAAGAAGTTAATCATTTGGGTACGACCTGGCCTTTTCGATGCCCGCGCCAATTGCTTTTGGTTGGTTAATGCATTAATTGCACTAGATTTACCTGCATTGGAGCGACCTGCAAAGGCAATTTCATAGCCAGCATCTTCTACGCAAAGGTTGAGCTTAGGCGCACTCATTAAAAATTCGGCTTTGTGTAACCAGTTCAGCGAGCGAACAGAGTACTCAGTAATGGCTGGATCAACTTTTTTCTCATAGCTAATCTTTTGCTTAGGCGCAGCCGAAATTTTACTGTTTTTGGATTTTCCTCTGCTGTGGTGCATAACTCAACTTCAATAAATGATCTACAAAGAAGCATTATAAAGGAAGTCGTCTAGGCAAGCGACCTTTGCATTTTGAAAGCGGAAAACTTTGCGTGGCGATTTAAAGATTAATCAGTGAAATAGGCGATGAAGTTGCAACTTTGCTGGCGTTACTTTGATCAAGAACATCGACTAAACGGTATTGATCCAAAGATTGATAAAACTGTTCAAGTGCTTGATCTAAAATACCTTTAAGGCCACAGTTATGACGGAGTACGCAAGGCGGAGTATTGCATTCTACAATCTGGTTATTGCCTTGTAAGATCCGAACAATGTATCCCAAATTTAAATTTAAAGTTTCTGTATTTAAACGAATACCGCCACCTTTACCACGTGTGGTGATGATCCAATCTTGTTTTCCCATGAAATGGACAATTTTAACCAAATGATTTTGCGAGACGCGTAAATCCCGCGCAATTTCTGCAATGGTATAAGGGGCGTCTTGGGGTTGTGAGATATACATTAAAATACGCAGAGCATAATCAGTAAATTTATTTAGCTGCATGATAATACGGGTGTTTAAGGCAAAAAATCAGGGTTAGTCTAGCATAACAAGACTAACCCTCTCTTTATTTAATGTTAGCGGAGCGGATTAGTGATGAACACCACCTGTGCCAAACGCTTCACTGTGAATGTTTTCAGCAGGAATACCGCGAGCGACCAAAGCTTTTTGTTGCTCTGCCATAAATGGCATTGGACCACACAAGTAGTAATCTGCCTTTACAGGAAGTAAAGCCGCATCCATTGTCGCTAAGTCCAAACGTCCAGCAACATCATAGTCTTCACCTAAGACATCGGCTTGATGGGGTGATTCATACGCAGTAAATGTGCTTAGGCGAGGATATTTTGCTTGTAACTCATGGATATGTTTTTTCATGGCATGCACGTGGCTGCTACGACAGGCGTGGATAAAACTCACAGGTTGTGGCATATCCAAAGTGACCAATTGATTTAGCATAGCAATCATTGGAGTTAAGCCAACACCACCACTGATAAAGATATTGCGTTTCGTTGGGTCGATGAGATAGAAGTTACCTGTTGGTGCAGAGACTTCAATTTCTGAACCTTCAGCCAAGCCATGTAGCGTATTTGAAACCCAACCGCTTGCTAAATCACCTTTTTCATCTTCACGTTTTACTGAAATACGTAAATAGTCTGCTTGTGGACTGGTTGATAAAGTGTATTGGCGTGGTTGCTTTAGACCGAGTTCCTCAACAAAGACACGAACCGAGATGTATTGTCCTGCTTCATATTTTGGTAATTCGCCACCATCTACAGGTGCGAGGTAGAACGAGGTAATTTCGTCACTTTCCACCACTTTTTTGGCAATTTTAAAATTGCGCCAGCCTAACCAGCTGCCTTTGGTTTGTTGATGTTGTTCATAAATCGCTTTTTCAGTGCTAATGAAAAGATCCGCCAATTGACCATAAGCAGCCGCCCAAGCACCAATTAATGGATCTTCCATTGGAATGCTGAGTACTTCACTAATCGAATGTAATAAATTTTCACCGACAATATTATAGTCTGGGGATTGAATATTCAGACTCACGTGCTTATGAGCAATCAATTCAACCACAGGTAAAAGGACTGAAGGGTCTTCAATGTTTTCAGCATACGCCAAAACTGCACCTGCCAAGGCTTGTGCTTGTGCGCCACTGCGTTGATGCCCCATATTAAAGGTTTCTTTGAGCTCAGGATTATTGCCCAACATACGGTTATAAAAATAACCAGTTAGAGCTACACCGTTTTCACGAAGTACAGGAACAGTTGCTTTTACAAGGTCAATTTGCTGCGGAGTCATGGCAGATCTCTCATGGCTGTTATTTATAAGATGTATTTAAAATACATCTTATAAAGTGTCTTGTAAATACATCTTTTTAAAAAACCATAAAAAAATTATGGAATATCTAAATATCCCATAATTTTAAAAATCTTGATAGGGGAAATGATCGCTATTTTCTGCCAAAAAGAGAGCCGAGTAGACCGCGGACAATTTTTTGTCCTGTACTGCCACCTAAGCTGCGTGCAGCACTTTTTGCAAAGGTGCCGACAATGTCTTGGGTGAGTTTTTCACGTTGTTTTGATGCACGATCAGTTTCTTTTTCTTGCTCACGTGCAATGCGCTCCTGCTCCCGAGTTTGCTGTTTTGCAAAAGCCTCTTGTTCTTTGGCTTGCTGCTTAGTTATAGCTTCTTGTTCTTTGGCTTGTTGTTTTGCTGTTTCTTCTGCAATCGCCTGTTGTTGACGTTGTGTGATTTTCTGTTGCAACATCTCAAAAGCACTTTCACGGTCGACCTGTTGCTCATAAATGCCTGCAACAATGCTTTGCTTCATGAGGAGCTGACGTTCATCTAGACTAATTGGGGTAAATGATGAATAGGGCGGCATCACCCAGCCACGCTCGACAACTTGTGGAATCCCTTGTTCATCCAAGCAACTAATTAAAGCCTCGCCAACCCCCAGTTCTGTAATGGCCTGATCGACTTTAAATTCAGGATTGGATCGAAAGGTATCTGCGGCAGTTTTGACAGCTTTTTGATCTTTGGGGGTAAATGCACGTAAGGCATGTTGAATACGGTTGCCGAGTTGCCCTAAAACGCTTTCAGGTAAGTCGAGCGGATTTTGCGTCACGAAGTAAATCCCGACCCCTTTAGAGCGAATCAGGCGCACCACTTGTTCAATTTTTTCTTGCAGCGCGGTGCTGGCATTATCGAACAATAAATGGGCTTCATCGAAAAAGAACACCAATTTGGGTTTGTCCAAATCACCGACTTCGGGTAACTGTTCAAATAATTCTGAAAGCATCCAAAGTAGGAATGTGGCATACAATTTGGGCGTGTTCATGAGCTTATCTGCGGCTAATACATTGATATAACCACGGCCTTGGCTATCAGTTTGAATGAAATCTAAAATATTTAAACTGGGTTCACCAAAAAATTGATCACCGCCTTGGTCTGCAAGCGCCAATAAATTACGTTGTATGGCACCCAGACTGGCAGGAGAGAGATTGCCATATTCAGCTTGAAACTCGGTTGCATGTTCGGAAACATAGCTAATGATTGATTTTAAATCCTTAAAATCAATCAGCAATAAGCCTTGATCATCGGCAATACGAAACACTGCGGAAAGTACACCCTCTTGCGTGTCATTCAGATTGAGCATACGTGCTAATAAGAGTGGGCCAATTTCCGAAACCGTGGTGCGAATCGGATGACCTTGTTCGGCAAATAAATCCCAAAACACGACAGGTGAAGCGGCAAAAGGAATCGTATCAATATTTAAAACTTTCAGACGTGCATCAAATTTAGGGCTACTTGCTCCCGCCTGAGCAAGGCTAGACACATCACCTTTGGCATCGGCTAAAAATATGGGTACACCCATTCGGGAAAAATTTTCTGCAAGGACTTTGAGCGTGACTGTTTTACCCGTGCCTGTTGCTCCAGCGATTAAACCGTGACGGTTGGCAAACTGTGAATGTAAAACAATCTCTTGTTCTGTGTCTGAGGTTTTTTTTGCAATAACGATTGCTGTGCCCATACGGTTTATTCCTATTTTATTTTCTTGTGTTTAGGTTATTCGAGTTGTTGCGTATTCAGTTGTTTTAGCGCATTTTCTATATCTTGAATTAAATCTTCAGGATGTTCTAGCCCTATACAAAAACGAACCAATAATCCTTGTTGTAAATGTGTATGTTGCAGTTCTCGCATCTCTTTTAAGTTGTACAGCATGACTAAACTAACAGGGCCACCCCAACTAAAACCGAGTTTAAAGAGATTCAAGCTGTCACAAAATTTTCGCATGGCAGTTAAATCATATTCAGCTTTAAAAATCACGCTGACCAAACCTGCGCTATGTCCCTCTTGACACACCTCCTTCCAGTAGCGATGTCCAGCAGAAGATACATCGGCAGGATGCAGGACTTGTGCAAATTCGTGTTGTTGTTTTAGCCAATCAAGGAGTTTTAAAGTGCTTTGTGATTGATGTTCATAACGAAGTCGCATAGACGCTAAGCTGCGCTGAACTTGTGCAGCATCATCCCCTGAAATGGCAATGCCTTGAATAGCATGCATACGGAATAGTTGGTGATGCAGCTTTTGATCACGTGTCACCACGGAACCCATTAAAATATCACCACCACCGCTAGGGTATTTGGTCAGCGCATGGACAGTAATATCGACACTTAAATGTTCATCACCAAAATCAAAGGCATTAAAGGCAAGACCCGCGCCCCAAGTATTATCTAGCGCAGTCAAAACATTGGCTTGTTTGGCTTTGTTGACCAAAGCGACCAAGTCTGGGAATTCTAAAGTCACTGAACCTGCTGCCTCTAACCAAATCAATTTGGCTTGCGCTGAGGGTTGGAAACTATCAACGTCTATCGGATTGTAAATTTTCACGTGGATGCCATAACGTGTTTCTAGATTGCGCAAATGTTCCATATTTGGACCATAGATGTTATCTGCAACCCAGACCTCATCTCCCTGTGCTAAAAAGCAGGCATTCACGAGGTTGATGGCAGACAAACCGCTGGGTGCCAGTAAACAAAAATTTCCACCTTCAATCTGCGCGATGTTGTCGCCTAAGGTAAAGGTTGTGGGTGTGCCATGCGTACCATAACTATAGTCATAAGCATCACTCCAGTGGCGATTAAACAGTGCATCTGTGTTTGGAAAAATAATGGTCGATGCACGAAACAGGGGAGGTTGGATGGTCGAAATGTATTGAGGGGCTTGTCGTGGTGCATGAATCAATGCGGTTTGTGGATTATTTTTCAAAGTTCTGCTCTAAGTCGTATCAAAATGAGCTTTAGCTTAAGAGAAACAGACCCATTAGGCTATATAAATGCCCCAATGTATAAAAAGGGCTACATTTTTAAAAGTTGGCTTCATTTTTGCTAAACCTCTATTAGAGCAACAACAATAGGTTTGGGCGGATGAAGTCGCATTTGAAAGTACATTATTTTCAGCATATTGCTGGTGAAGGGTTCGGTAGTTGTCATCAATTTTTAAAACAGCACCATGCTAAAATTAGTGCAACGGAATTTTTTGCGTTACCTGTCGATCGTTCCTTGGAAATAGAAGCCTTACCTCAGGTAGAAGATGTTGATTTACTCATCATTATGGGAGGGGAAATGAGTGTAAATGATGAAGTCAATTTCCCTTGGTTAAAAATAGAAAAACGCTGGTTACGACGATACTTGTCTATGGGGAAACCCGCGATAGGTTTATGTTTAGGCGGGCAGTTGATCGCCAACGCCCTAGGTGCTGCTGTGAGTCGAAGCGAAAAACAGGAATTGGGCTGGACGGGGGTGCGTAAAGTAAATTATGTGCCTGCGGAATGTTTTGAATTGCCAGCAGAATTTAATGTAATGCAATGGCATAGTGAAACTTTTGAAATTCCAAAAGGTGCGATTCATTTGGCGGAAAATGATGTGTGTCGAAACCAAATGTACCAAATTGGTAAAAATGTCTTGGGTTTTCAGTTTCACCCTGAAATTACGCCAGAGACATTAAACTTGTTTTTAGAAAATGAGGAGGAGTTAGATCACTTTTCTGGTCAGCATGTACAAACGCAACAACAACTCAAAAAGACATCAAAAAATAATTTTATTGATGGAAATCAAATATTAAACCAAGCAATAGAGTACGTTTTGCAAAAAACGGCATGCTGATCTATTTTTAAACAATGTTGCAAATTTGTGATTTGAAAAAGATAGGATAAAGTTGAAAAGAGATTTGCTTAAGCGTTAAACAATCGCTATAATGGGCGACCCTTTAATAAAAGGGGTTAACTACGAATAAAGTAGTTAATATCGTGACAGTCGTGGCATCGATCATGACCTTAGTGATTTTCACTGCCTTTGACACTTACCACTAGGTGAGATGCGTCAGAGGTGATTCTTTATATATTTGGCTTGGAGTTTACTGGTATGTCTAACCAGAGAATCCGTATCCGTTTGAAGTCTTTTGATCATCGTCTGATTGATCAATCTGCTCAAGAGATCGTAGAAACAGCAAAACGTACTGGCGCACAAGTTTGTGGTCCAATTCCGATGCCTACACGCATCGAACGTTTTAACGTTCTAACTTCTCCGCACGTTAATAAAGACGCGCGTGATCAGTATGAAATCCGCACTTACAAGCGTTTGATCGATATCGTTCAACCAACAGACAAAACTGTTGATGCATTGATGAAATTAGATCTTGCAGCTGGTGTTGATGTTCAGATCGCATTGGGTTAAGGCTTTCGGGTTAATTGACATTTTAGGTTAATTAAGCCGCTTTTTTAGAGGTTTATGCACATGACTATTGGTTTAGTCGGTCGCAAGTGCGGTATGACACGTATCTTTACAGATGCTGGTGTTTCTGTACCTGTTACGGTGATTGAGGTTGATCCTAACCGCATCACTCAAATCAAAACGCTTGAAACTGATGGTTATCAAGCAATTCAAATCACTACTGGTGAACGTCGCGAATCTCGTGTGACTAACGCTCAGAAAGGTCACTTCGCTAAAGCGGGTGTTGCTGCTGGTCGTTTGGTTAAAGAATTCCGCGTTACAGAAGCTGATCTTGAAGGTCGTGAAGTTGGTGGTATTGTTGGTGTGGACTTGTTTGCAGTTGGTCAAGTAGTTGACGTAACTGGTCAGTCTAAAGGTAAAGGTTTCCAAGGTGGTGTTAAGCGTTGGAACTTCCGTACCCAAGATGCTACACACGGTAACTCACTTTCTCACCGTTCTTTAGGTTCTACTGGTCAAAACCAGACTCCTGGACGCGTGTTCAAAGGCAAGAAAATGGCTGGTCACTTAGGTGATGAACGCGTAACAGTACAAGGTCTTGAAGTTGTATCTATCGATTTTGAACGTTCAGTTCTTGTCGTTAAAGGTGCGATTCCTGGTGCTACTGGCGGCGACGTTATCGTTCGTCCTACGATCAAGGCCTGAGGGGAAATATTGTGAATTTAAATACTGTTTCCGGCTCTGCTGTTGAATTGTCTGAAGTTGCTTTCGGACGTGAGTTTAATGAAGCTCTTGTACACCAAGTTGTTACAGCTTATTTAGCTGGTGGTCGTCAAGGTTCTAAAGCTCAAAAATCACGTGGCGACGTATCTGGCGGTGGTAAAAAACCTTTCCGTCAAAAAGGTACTGGCCGTGCGCGTGCTGGTTCTATTCGTAGCCCAATCTGGGTTGGTGGTGGTAAGACTTTTGCTGCTCGTCCACAAGATTGGTCTCAAAAAGTTAACCGTAAAATGTACCGCGGTGCTATGCAATGCATCTTAGCTGAACTTGTTCGTCAAGATCGCCTAATATTGGTTGAAGAGTTTGCAGTTGCTGCTCCTAAAACTAAAGAATTGCTTGCTAAACTTAACGACTTAAATGCAGTTCGTGCATTAATCGTTACGGATTCTGTAGATGAAAATCTATATCTTGCTGCACGTAACCTTCCGCATGTAGATGTGGTTGATGCTGCTGCAATTGATCCTGTTAGCTTGATTGCGTTCGACAAAGTTGTTATGTCTGTAGCTGCTGCTAAGAAAATTGAGGTAGAACTCGGATGAACAACGAACGTATCTATCAAGTCCTACAAGGACCTGTATTCTCAGAAAAAGCTCAAGCTTTAGGTGAGGCTGCTGGTGTTCAAGTTTTTAAAGTTGCACTTGGTGCAAACAAGCTTGAAATCAAAAAAGCAGTTGAACAACTCTTTGGTGTGGAAGTTGTTAAAGTTAACACGACTATCACTAAAGGTAAGACTAAACGCTTTGGTAAAACATTAGGACGTCGTTCTGATGTTAAAAAAGCATACGTCACCCTGAAAGCTGGCCAAGATGTTGAAATGGCTGACTTGGGCGATACCGCTGAAAGCGCAGCGGAATAAGGACGAAATTTATGCCTATTCAAAAATGTAAGCCAACGTCTCCAGGACGTCGCTTTGTAGAGAAAGTCGTTCACGACCATCTTCATAAAGGCGCACCGTACTCACCGTTGGTTGAAGCTAAAAAACGTACTGGTGGTCGTAATAATAACGGTCACATTACAACTCGTCACGTTGGTGGTGGTCATAAACAAAACTACCGTCTTGTTGACTTCAAACGTAATAAAGATAGCATTCCAGCTACTGTAGAGCGTATTGAATATGATCCTAACCGTACTGCACACATTGCTTTAGTTTTGTATGCTGATGGTGAACGTCGCTATATTATTGCTCCTAAGGGCTTACGTGCTGGTGATAAAGTACAATCTGGTAACGATGCTCCAATTCGTCCAGGTAACTGCTTACCACTTCGTAACATGCCAATCGGTTCTACATTACACAACCTTGAACTTAAAATCGGTAAAGGCGCGCAATTAGCTCGTTCAGCTGGTACTTCTGTTCAGTTGTTGGGTCGTGATGGCTCTTACGCTATCGTTCGTCTACGTTCAGGCGAGATGCGTAAAATTCATGTTGAATGCCGTGCTGTGTTGGGTGAAGTATCTAACGCAGAAAGCAACCTTCGTTCATTGGGTAAAGCTGGTGCTTCGCGCTGGCGTGGTATTCGTCCTACCGTTCGTGGTATGGCGATGAACCCAGTAGATCACCCACATGGTGGTGGTGAAGGGCGTAATAAGGGTATTCAACCTGTAAGCCCATGGGGTCAAAAAGCTAAAGGGTACAAAACACGTACCAATAAGCGTACGACTAAGATGATTATTCGCGACCGTCGCGTCAAGTAAAGGAATCTGACTAATGCCTCGTTCTCTGAAAAAAGGTCCATTCGTCGATGCGCACTTGTTCGCTAAGGTTGAAGCGGCTATCGCGGCTAATAACCGTAAGCCGATCAAAACTTGGTCGCGTCGTTCGATGATTCTCCCAGATTTTGTTGGTTTAACAATTTCTGTTCATAATGGTCGTAACCATGTTCCGGTAATTGTATCAGAGCATATGGTTGGTCATAAACTCGGTGAATTCGCGCCAACTCGTACCTATCGTGGTCACGGTGTTGACAAGAAATCTAAACGTTAAGGTGCTATGATGGAAGTTACTGCTAAATTACGCGGTGCCGCTATCTCGGCACAAAAAGCTCGTTTGGTTGCAGACCTGATTCGTGGCAAATCTATTGCCCACGCTTTGAACATTTTAACCTTCAGCAACAAAAAAGCTGCTGTGTTAGTGAAAAAAGCTTTGGAATCTGCAATTGCAAACGCTGAACATAATAACAGTTTAGATGTAGACGACCTTAAAGTTTCTACGATTTACGTTGATGAAGGCACTAGCCTTAAACGTATTATGCCACGTGCTAAAGGCCGTGCAGATCGTATTACTAAGCGTACTTGTCACATCACCGTTAAGGTAGGGGTTTGATATGGGTCAGAAGGTTCATCCAATCGGTATCCGCCTAGGTGTTGTGAAACGTCATAACGCTAACTGGTATGCGAGTCCGAAACAATACGCTGAATATTTGCTTAAAGATCTTCAAGTTCGTGAGTTTTTAACTAAAAAACTTAAAAATGCGATGATCAGCAAAATTCTTATCGAACGTCCTACAGGCGCTGCTAAAATTACTATTAGCACTGCTCGTCCAGGTATCGTTATCGGTAAAAAAGGCGAAGACATTGAGAAATTACAACGCGAATTAACATCTATTATGGGTGTTCCTGCGCAAGTAAGTATCAACGAAATCGATCGCCCAGATTTAGACGCTCGTCTAGTTGCTGAAGCTATCGCTTCTCAATTAGAGAAACGTGTAATGTTCCGTCGTGCTATGAAGCGTGCGGTACAGAACTCGATGCGTGCTGGTGCTAAAGGTATCAAAGTTGAAGTTTCTGGTCGTCTTGGTGGTGCAGAGATTGCTCGTACTGAGTGGTATCGTGAAGGTCGTGTACCTTTGCATACACTTCGTGCAGATATCGACTACTCTACTATGCGTGCTGAAACGACTTACGGTACGATTGGCGTTAAAGTTTGGGTTTTCCGTGGCGAGATCTTAGGTGGCATGAAACAAGTCATGAACCCTGCTCCTGCTGAAGAACGTCCAGCTAAACGTGGTCGCGGTCGTGGTGAAGGTCAAGAGCGTCGTGGTCGTCGCAATGATCGTTCTGCTGAAAAAGGAGAATAATCCATGTTGCAACCTAAACGTACTAAATTCCGTAAAGTGCAGAAAGGCCGTAACACTGGTCTAGCGCATCGCGGTAGCACTGTATCTTTTGGTACTATTGCACTTAAATCTATCGAGCGTGGTCAAATGACTGCTCGTCAAATTGAAGCTGCGCGTCGTACAATTAGCCGTCGTGTAAAACGTGGTGGTAAGATCTTTATCCGTGTTTTCCCAGACAAACCAATTACTGAAAAACCATTAGAAGTTCGTATGGGTAAAGGTAAAGGTTCTGTGGAATACTGGGTTTGTCAAATCAAACCAGGTAAGATCTTGTACGAAATGGATGGTGTAAGCGAAGAATTAGCGCGTGAAGCATTTACGCTTGCTGCTGCGAAGCTTCCGTTTAAAACCACTATCGTGACTCGGACGGTAATGTAATGAAAACTAAAGATCTACGTGAAAAATCGGTAGAAGAGTTGACAGCTTTGCTTGATGAGCAACAGCTTAACCAATTCCGTCTTCGTATGGCTAAAGCAACTGGTCAGTTGGGTAAATCGCATGAAGTTGCGCTTACTCGTAAGACTATTGCTCGTATTAAGACACTCCTTACCGAAAAACAGGGGAACGGACAATGAGTGAACAAACAGTTCGCACGTTAACCGGCAAAGTCGTAAGCGACAAAATGGACAAGTCTATTGTTGTGCTTATTGAACGCCGAGTTCAACACCCGTTGTATGGCAAATCAATCCGCCGTTCAACTAAATTACACGCTCATGATGAGAACAATGTTGCTAAAACTGGCGACGTAGTGACCATTAAAGAAAGCCGCCCAATTTCTAAAACTAAAGCTTGGGCTTTAGTGGAAGTTATTGAAGCTGCTGCTGAGTAATTAGACGTTCTTGTTGCATCATCGGTTAATTTCGAGTACTCTTTGAGCCTTTCGAAATTGTGACCGGTGATGCTCGGTTTTGGAGTAGGGCAATGATTCAAACCGAAAGTATGCTCGACGTAGCAGACAACAGTGGTGCTCGCCGTGTACAATGTATTAAAGTACTAGGTGGTTCACACCGTCGTTATGCTTCTGTTGGCGACATTATTAAAGTTACTGTAAAAGAAGCTATTCCTCGTGGCCGTGTTAAAAAAGGCGACGTGATGAATGCTGTAGTTGTACGTACAAAATTTGGTGTGCGTCGTCCGGATGGTTCTATCATTCGTTTTGATGACAATGCTGCTGTAATTTTGAACAACAACAAAGCGCCGATTGCAACTCGTATTTTCGGACCAGTGACTCGTGAACTTCGTACTGAACAGTTCATGAAAATCATTTCATTGGCTCCTGAAGTTCTATAAGAGGCACTCATGGCTAAGATTAAAAAAGGCGATCAAATTATTGTGATCGCAGGTAAAGAAAAAGGCAAACAGGGAACTGTTTTGTCTGTTTCAAATGACCGCGTTAAGGTTGAAGGCCTTAACTTGGTGAAGAAGCATCAAAAGCCGAACCGAGCTACTGGCGCTGAAGGCAGCATCGTAACTCAAGAAGCTACGCTTCATATCTCAAACGTGGCAATTTTTAATGCTACAACCCAAAAGGCTGACCGTGTTGGTTACCAAGTGACTGAAGGCGTGAAAACTCGCGTATTCAAATCAACTGGTGAATCAGTGGCGGTAGCGAAGTAATAGGTTGATATAGGCCATGGCCAGACTTAAAACACGTTACAACGAAGAACTTAAAGCTCAATTATTAGAACAATTGGGCGTTAAGAATGTGATGGAAATTCCTCGCATTACTAAAATCACCATTAATATGGGTGTTGGTGCAGCTTCAGCTGACAAGAAATTGTTAGACGGTGCATTATCAGACATGCAAGCGATTGCTGGTCAAAAACCCGTTCTTACATTAGCACGTAAATCAATCGCGGGTTTTAAAATCCGTGATGGTTGGCCAATTGGTTGTAAAGTTACTTTACGCGGCGAACGTATGTACGAATTCTTAGACCGTTTGATCTCTATTGCGATCCCTCGTATTCGTGACTTCCGCGGTTTTTCTGCGAAATCATTTGATGGTCGTGGTAACTATTCGATGGGTCTCAAGGAACAAATCATGTTCCCTGAAATCGATTTCGATAAGATTGATCGTATTCGTGGTATGGATATTACCGTTACTACGACTGCTCGCACCGATGACGAAGGCCGTGCGCTTATGCGTGCATTCGGCTTCCCGTTCAAATAAGAGGTCGATATGGCTAAGAAAGGTATGATTAATCGCGAATTGAAACGCGAAGCTACTGTTGCTAAATTTGCTGCAAAGCGTGCTGAATTAAAAGCAATCATTGCAAATGTAAATGCAAGCGAAGAAGAACGTTTCGAAGCGATGATGAAATTTCAAGCATTACCACGTAATGCGTCTCCAGTACGTCTTCGTAACCGTTGCGGTTTAACTGGTCGTCCTCATGGTTACTTCCGTAAGTTTGGCTTAAGCCGTAACAAATTACGTGAAACAGTAATGCAAGGTGATGTACCGGGCGTTGTTAAGGCAAGCTGGTAAGGAGCGACTATAAATGAGTATGCAAGATACCGTTGCCGACATGTTAACCCGTGTTCGTAACGCACAAATGGCAAAGAAACAAACTGTTTCTATGCCTAACTCTAAGTTGAAGGTTGCTATTGCTAACGTTCTTCAATCTGAAGGTTACATTTCAAACGTAGAAGTTGCAGATGCTGAAGGCAAACCAACTTTAACTATTACGTTGAAATATTTTGAAGGCAAACCAGTTATCGAAACTGTGAAACGCGTAAGCCGTCCAGGTCTACGTCAGTATCGCGGTAAAGATGCACTTCCTAGCGTTAAGCAAGGTTTAGGTATTGCAATTGTTTCTACAAGCAAAGGCATCATGACTGATCGCGCTGCACGTGCTGCGGGCATCGGTGGTGAAGTTATTGCTTTTGTTTCTTAATAGGTGATTCCTCATGTCTCGTGTGGCTAAAGCCCCAGTAACTGTACCTAACGGTGTGACAGTTACTCAGAACGGCCGGCAGGTCGAAGTGAAAGGCACAAAAGGTACTTTGTCTTTCAACCTGCATGCGCTGGTCGAGCTTAAACAGGAAGAAGGTAATCTTCAAGTTGCTCCAGTTAAAGAGTCGAAAGACGCTTGGATGCAAGCTGGTACTGCTCGCGCTGTTCTTAACAACCTTGTAAAGGGTGTTAGTGAAGGCTTCGAACGTAAGTTACAATTAATCGGTGTTGGTTATAAAGCTGCGGTTAAAGGTGATGTTGTTCACCTTAACCTTGGTTATTCACACCCTATCGATTATAAACTTCCTGAAGGTGTAACTGCTGAAACTCCAACTGCTACTGAAATCATTTTGAAATCAGCAAGCAAACATATGTTGGGTCAAGTAGCTGCAGATATCCGTTCATATCGTGAACCTGAACCTTATAAAGGTAAAGGTGTTCGTTATTCGGATGAAGTTGTTCTTCGTAAAGAAGCTAAGAAGAAATAAGGCGCGAGGTTCTTATGAACGAAAAGAAACAATCCCGTTTGCGTCGTGCGAAAAGCACACGCTTGCACATTCGTGCATTGGGTGCGACTCGCTTGTGTGTAAACCGCACTCCGCGTCACATCTATGCGCAAGTTATTTCAGCAGATGGTGGCAAAGTTTTAGCGCAAGCTTCAACTTTAGATGCTACTTTACGTGCTGGCACAACTGGTAACGTTGAAGCAGCTCAAAAAGTAGGTGCTTTAATCGCAGAACGTGCTAAAGCAGCTGGTGTATCAAAAGTTGCATTTGACCGTTCTGGTTTTAAATATCATGGTCGTATCAAAGCCTTGGCTGATGCTGCTCGTGAAAACGGCTTGGAGTTCTAATCATGGCTAAAGTTGAACAAAACGAAGGTCTTGTTGAAAAGCTGGTTGCCGTTGATCGTGTAGCCAAAGTTGTTAAGGGTGGTCGTATCTTCTCTTTCACAGCATTAACTGTTGTGGGTGATGGTAATGGTCGCGTAGGTTTTGGTCGTGGTAAAGCACGTGAAGTTCCAGCTGCTATTTCTAAAGCACTTGAAGCTGCACGTCGCAACATGATTACTGTTGATCTTGTTAACGGTACTGTACAACATCCTATTAATGCTCGTCACGGTGCAAGCCGCGTTTACATGCAACCTGCTTCTGAAGGTACTGGTGTAATTGCTGGTGGTGCTATGCGTGCAGTTCTAGAAGCTGTTGGCGTACATAACGTATTGACAAAATGCTATGGTTCTACAAATGCTGCTAACGTAGTTAACGCAACTTTCAAAGGTTTGCGTGATATGACTTCTCCTGAGAAAGTCGCTGCGAAACGTGGTCTTACTGTTGAACAAATTCAAGGGTAATCAATCATGAAAACGATTAAAGTTACCCAGACTAAATCTTCATCGCATCGCTTGAAAAATCACAAGCTTAGCCTTCAAGGTTTAGGTCTGCGTCGTATTGGTCATACTGTAGAAGTGCAAGATACGCCTTCTAACCGCGGCATGATCAACCAAGTCTACTATATGGTTAGTGTAGAGGAATAAGCCATGACTCTGCGTTTAAATACTATTGCACCTGCAGAAGGTGCTAAGCGTGACAACCTTCGTCTAGGCCGTGGTATCGGTTCTGGCGTTGGTAAGACCGGTGGCCGTGGTGTCAAAGGTCAGAATTCACGTAAGAGCGGTGGTACACGTCCAGGATTTGAAGGTGGTCAAACTGCGTTATATCGTCGTTTGCCTAAATTCGGTTTTACTAGCCAACTCGCTTTAAAAACTGCTGAAGTACGTTTATCTGAGCTTGCTAAAGTTGAAGGTGATATTATTTCACTTGAAACTTTAAAAGCAGCGAATGTTGTACGTAGAGATATGACTCGTGCTCGTATCGTACTTTCTGGTGATATTACTCGTGCATTCACTATTCAAGGTGTTGCATTGACTAAAGGCGCTAAAGCTGCTGTTGAAGCTGCTGGCGGCAAAGTCGAGGAGTAATCGCTAGTGTCTATGTCTCCTAGTTCTTCAGGTCATGTGAACATGATGAAAGGTCAACCGTTTCATGTGAAATATCGTGAAATTATTCGCCGAATGATGTTTCTTGTCGGTGCATTGATGGTCTTTCGACTAGGAGCACATATTCCAGTACCAGGCATTAATAGTGCTGCACTTGAAAATCTTTTTAATGCAAACCAAGGTACGATCCTTGGTTTGTTTAACATGTTTTCAGGTGGTGCATTAGAGCGGATGTCAATTCTTGCTTTAGGGATCATGCCATACATTTCTGCCTCAATTATTGTGCAGTTAATGTCTACGGTTGTTCCTTCGCTGGAAGCTTTAAAAAAAGAAGGCGAACAAGGTAAGCGTAAGATTAATCAATATACGCGACAGGGAACACTGTTTCTTGCGCTTGTGCAGTCTGTAGGGATGTGTGCTGGGCTTATTAGTCAGGGTATTACCTTGACAGAAGGTTTGGCTTTTTATATCCCTGCTGTGACTTCGCTGGTTGCAGGTACAATGTTCTTAATGTGGTTAGGTGAGCAAATTACTGAACGCGGAGTAGGGAATGGTATATCCATGATCATCTTTGCAGGTATTGTTGCAGGATTGCCAAATTTAATTATGCAATCTTTCTCATCAGTAGATAATGGTCAAACAAGCCTGATTGGCTTGGTTGTTTTTGGTCTGTTGTCTATCGGTGTTTTAGCAGCTATTGTGTTTATTGAAAAAGCACAACGTCGTATACCAGTCAATTACGCTCAAAAACAACAAGGTCGTCGTGTATTTACTGCACAGCAGACACATTTGCCATTAAAAATTAATATGGCAGGTGTTATCCCAGCAATTTTTGCAAGTTCATTGCTTTTGTTCCCTGCGAGCTTAGGGCAATGGGTGGGTAGTGCTGATCCTAGTGCAAATATTATCAAACGTAGCCTACAAGATTTGGCACTCGTATTGTCGCCTGGACAGCCGTTGTATTTGGTGCTCTTTGGTGCGTTAATTATCTTTTTCTGTTACTTCTATACGGCGCTAGTGTTTAGCCCGAAAGAAGTTTCAGAGAACTTGAAACGCAGCGGAGCTTATGTGCCTGGTATTCGTCCAGGTGAGCAAACTGCTCGTTACTTAGATCATATTCTCAATCGTTTGACCTTTATTGGCGCGATTTATATCACAGTGATTTGTTTAATGCCGATGGTATTACAGAGCTCATTTGGTATTCCATTCTCTTTGGGTGGTACCTCTTTGCTCATCGTTGTGGTGGTCGTGATGGACTTTATGGCTCAGCTTCAAGCACATCTCACCTCGCACCAGTATGATAATCAAACGTTAATGAGAAAAACGACTGCTCATCCTAAGGGATAAGCGCACTTGAGGTTTCATCATGAAAGTACAAGCTTCTGTAAAAAAAATTTGTGGTAGCTGTAAAGTTATCCGTCGTAATGGGGTTATCCGCGTGATTTGTAGCGCTGAACCTCGTCATAAGCAGCGTCAAGGTTAATCTAATCAAGACCTGTTGATTTCAGTAGGTGAATTGGGTTAATATCCGCCCCTCAAGGTTTTTGTCGGGCGGTTGATTATCTCTACTGCCTTTTTGGAGAAAGTGAATGGCTCGTATTGCCGGTGTAAACATTCCGGATAACAAGCATGCTGTTATCTCCCTCACGTATATCTTTGGTATCGGTCGCCATACTGCTAAGAACATCTTAGCTGCTGTTGGTATCGCTACGACTACTAAGATCCGTGAATTGGATGATGCTCAACTTGATGCGATTCGTGCAGAAATTACTAAGGTTCCGACCGAAGGTGATTTACGTCGCGAAATTTCCATGAACATTAAACGTTTAATGGATTTAGGCTGCTATCGTGGTCTTCGTCATCGTCGCAGCTTGCCTGTCCGTGGACAACGCACCAAAACTAACGCACGTACCCGTAAAGGTCCGCGCAAACCTATTAAGAAATAAGATTTCTGGAAGCTAAAAGATGGCTAAAGATACTCGCGCACGCAAGAAGGTCACCCGTACCGTCTCTGAAGGTGTTGCACACATTCACGCTTCTTTTAATAACACCATTGTGACTATTACCGATCGTCAAGGTAATGCACTGGCTTGGGCTACCTCTGGTGGACAAGGCTTCCGTGGATCACGTAAATCAACTCCGTTTGCTGCTCAAGTAGCTGCTGAAGTTGCTGGTAAAGCTGCTTTAGACTACGGTTTGAAAAACTTGGACGTCCTTGTAAAAGGTCCTGGTCCTGGTCGTGAATCTGCGGTTCGTGCTTTAGGTGCAGTGGGTTATAAAATTAACAGCATTACCGATGTGACGCCAATCCCGCACAACGGTTGCCGTCCACCTAAAAAACGTCGCGTCTAAGGAGAAACATTCATGGCTCGTTATATTGGTCCAAAATGCAAACTCTCTCGCCGCGAAGGGACAGACCTGCAACTTAAATCAGGCGTTAAACCGTTTGACGTTAAGACTAAAAAACATGCTAAAGCTCCTGGCCAACATGGTCAGAGCCGTGCAAAACAATCTGAGTACTCACTACAATTACGTGAAAAACAAAAAGTACGTCGTATGTACGGTGTGTTAGAACGTCAATTTAGTAATTACTATAAAGAAGCTGCTCGTGTTAAAGGCGCAACAGGTGAAAACTTGTTGAAATTGCTTGAAAGCCGTCTTGATAACGTAGTTTATCGCATGGGTTTTGGTTCTACACGTGCAGAAGCTCGTCAGCTTGTATCTCACCGCAGCATTACTTTGAATGGTCGTCGTGTTAACATCGCGTCTATCCAAGTTAAAGCGGGTGATGTAATCGCAGTTCACGAAGGTGCTAAACAACAATTACGTATTAAAGGCGCAATTGAATTGGCTGCTCAACGTGGCATCCCTTCTTGGATGGAAATTGACCATTCTAAATTGGAAGGTACGTTTAAAGCTGCACCGGATCGTTCTGATTTACCTGCTGAAATCAACGAAAGCTTGATTGTAGAATTGTATTCTAAATAATCCTTGAGGTAGCAATAATGACGCGTACTGCAAATGAGTTTCTAACTCCGCAAGCGATTAAGGTCGAAGCGGCTAGCGGGACCTCGGCAAAAGTGATTCTAGAACCATTAGAGCGTGGCTTTGGTCATACTCTGGGTAATGCTTTACGTCGTATCCTTCTTTCTTCTTTACCTGGCGCTGCTGTGGTTGAAGTTGAAATTGAAGGGGTCGAGCATGAGTACAGTACCTTAGAAGGCTTGCAGCAGGACATCGTCGAGCTCTTGCTGAACCTAAAAGGATTGTCGATTAAGCTGTTCGATCAAAACGAAGCATATTTAACATTAGAAAAACAAGGTCCTGGCGATGTAACTGCTGCTGATCTTCGTTTACCTCATAATGTTGAAGTGGTAAACCCTGAGCATTTGATTGGCACTTTAAGTGCTTCAGGCTCATTAAAAATGCGCCTGAAAGTTTCTCAAGGCCGTGGTTATGAGACTTCTGACTCACGTTTCCCAGAAGGCGAAACTCGCCCAGTGGGTCGTTTACAGTTAGATGCTTCTTATAGCCCGATCAAACGTGTTTCTTACACCGTTGAAAATGCGCGTGTTGAACAACGTACTGACCTTGATAAATTGATCATTGATCTTGAAACCAACGGTACAGTTGATCCAGAAGAAGCAATCCGCAAAGCGGCAACAATCTTGCAACAACAAATTGCAATTTTTGTTGATCTTCAGAAAGATCAAGCTCCTGTTGCTCAAGAACCTCGCGAAGAAGTGGATCCAATCTTGCTTCGTCCAGTAGATGATCTAGAGCTTACTGTTCGTTCTGCTAACTGTTTGAAAGCAGAAAATATTTACTACATCGGTGACTTGGTTCAACGTACTGAAGTTGAGTTGTTAAAAACTCCTAACTTAGGTAAGAAATCGTTAACTGAAATCAAAGATGTTCTGGCTTCAAAAGGCTTACAACTCGGCATGCGTTTAGAAAACTGGCCACCAGCTAGTTTACGTATGGACGATCGTTTTGCCTATCGTAGCCGTTAATTAAGTAGGACTATCACCATGCGTCATCGTAATAGTGGTGTGAAATTAGGCCGTACAAGCAGTCATCGTAAAGCGATGTTCCAAAACATGGCTAACTCTTTGTTTGAGCACGAGTTGATTAAAACAACTGTGCCTAAAGCGAAAGAGTTACGTCGTGTAGCTGAGCCTTTAATCACTTTAGCTAAAAACGATACTGTTGCAAACCGTCGTTTAGCGTTTGCTCGTACTCGTTCAGCAGTAACTGTTGGTAAATTATTTACCGTTCTTGGCCCTCGTTACAAAGAACGTAATGGCGGTTATCTACGTGTTCTTAAAGCGGGCTTCCGTGCAGGTGATGCTGCGCCGATGGCTTACGTTGAGCTAGTAGATCGCGAAGTTAAATAATTTCGCCAGAAGAACTTCAGTTGTTCGAAAAAAGACCAGTGTTTCACTGGTCTTTTTTTATGTCTGCTTGTTCGACAATTTATCATTTTGTCCTGAAGTGATATGTTTTTTGTCCGAATTGTTTAAACTTGACATTGAGTATTGTCAGATTTGTGGTTTAATAAAATAAAGTTTAAATCAGGCTATAAAAACAACATGGAAAAGCATATTGATATTTTGATTGTCGGCGCAGGTATTTCAGGTATTGGGCTGGCTGTACATCTTTCGAAGCATTGCCCACAACGTCAATTTGATATTATCGAACGTCGTGAAAGTTTTGGTGGGACTTGGGATTTCTTTAAATATCCAGGTATTCGTTCTGATTCTGATATGTCAACTTTTGGCTTTAATTTTAAACCTTGGCAAAAAGCCAATGTTCTTGCCGATGGGGCTTCAATTAAATGCTATCTTTCAGAAGTATTGGATGAATATAAACTAAAAGAGAAAATCCATTTTCAACATCGTGTACTGGCGGCAAATTATGATTCAACGCAAAAAAAATGGCGTGTTGAAATTGAAGATTCGAATCAGAAAAAACACACTTGGATTGCAAATTTTGTTCTAGGTTGTACTGGATATTATAACTATGATCAGGGTTTTCAACCGAATTTTCCAAATCAACAAACATTTAAAGGGCAATTGATTCATCCGCAATTTTGGCCTGATCATTTAGAGTATGCAGGTAAAAAAGTGGTGATTATTGGTAGTGGCGCAACTGCGATTACTTTGGTTCCAGCTTTGGCGAAGGGCGGTGCAGAACATGTCACTATGCTGCAACGTTCACCGACCTATATTGCTTCAGTGCCATCTATTGATTTTATTTATGACAAGATGCGCAAAGTATTGCCCGAAGATCTCGCTTATAAACTCACTCGCGCTCGTAATATTGGTATGCAACGTGGCATTTATGCACTTGCACAGAAACAACCTAAGTTATTACGTAAATTGCTGCTGAAATCGATTGAAATGCAACTGAAGGGTAAAGTCGATATGAAACACTTTACTCCTGCATATAATCCATGGGATCAACGCCTTTGTGTGGTGCCAGATGGTGATTTATTTAAAATTTTACGCTCAGGTAAAGCCAGTATTGAAACAGATCAAATTGAGCAGTTTACTGAAAAGGGTATTCAGTTGAAATCTGGTCAACATCTGGATGCAGACATTATTGTCTCTGCGACAGGTTTAGAGATTCAAATTCTAGGAGGGATTAAAGCGACGATTGATGGTAAACCGATGAATACATCTAAGCATATGTTATATCAAGGAATTATGGTAAGTGATGTACCGAATATGGCGATGATTATTGGTTATATTAATGCCTCTTGGACGCTGAAAGTGGATATCGCTGCTGAATATATTTGTCGTATGATCAATTATATGGATAAAAATGGCTATGATGAAGTCATTGCTCAAGGTGATCAAACTGAATTGATGGAAGATACCGTGATGGGGAGTTTGTCTTCGGGGTATATTGCACGCGCAGTGGATGTCATGCCAAAACAAGGTAAGCATGCACCGTGGAATGTAACCAATAATTATCTAGCCGATCGTAAAGTTTTAAAAAATGCGAGGTTTGATGATGGTGTGCTTAAATTTGAGAAACGTACACGACAAGATTCGCATAAACCGAAATTAGTATCGTAAAAATTATTTATTCTAAAAAGGGCTGCGGCTCTTTTTTTTGTTTTTAGCTTCTGCATTTAAATAATATAAAATTTTTGAAAAGTGGATGATAAGGTCAAAATAAAATGCTTTAGGCCTCATTTTAATATGGTAAAAATAAAGTATAGTTTATGAACAATAGTATTCAATGGTATGGAAATTAAAGAACAATATTTAGAGCTTGAACAAGGTCAAATATTTATTAAACAATGGAAATTTGACCGTATAGATGCTTGTCAGAAATCCCCCATTATTCTATTTCACGAGTCTTTAGGCTGTGTTGCCTTATGGAGAGATTTTCCAGAAAAGTTGGCTTTGCGAACTGGCCGTGATGTGATTGCTTATGATCGTTTAGGCTTTGGTCAATCTTCAATTCAATTAAAACCACTTGAGCTTGATTTCGTCACCGAAGAAGGGAAAAAGATACTTCCTCAGATATTAAGTCATTTAGCACTCAATGATTTTGTGGTGATGGGGCATAGTGTTGGCGGGGGAATGGCAACAATTTGTGCTGCTTTATATCCAGAACATTGCAAAGCGGTTATTACTGAATCTGCACAATCGGTGGTTGAGAAGATTACTTTAGAGGGTATACAGAAAGCTAAAATTTCTTTTAATGATGAAAAATTATTTAATCGCTTGGCTAAATACCATGCAGATAAAACGCAATGGGTGCTAGATGCTTGGACTGAAACATGGTTGTCACCTCAATTTGTAACATGGAACTTAGATTATTTTTTAAGTAAGGTGCAATGCCCACTTTTAGCAATACATGGGGAATTAGATGAATATGCAAGTATTGCTCAGCCAAAACGGTTTGTCGAATTAACTCAGGGTATAAATGAACTTTGTATGATTGAAGACTGTGGTCATTTTCCACATCAGCAAAAACCAAGTGAAGTTTTAGCCAGTATTGAAAAGTTTTTAAAAAATATAGAATAAAAAATGAAATACAACAAAAAAATAAAAATGGGACAATGATCCCATTTTAGGATCTACTGAGTCATTTTAGAGAGTGCGAGAAATCAGTTCTTTCATAATTTCATTGGTTCCTGCATAGATACGATTTGCACGGTTATCAATATAAGCACGGGCAATTGGATATTCCATCATATAGCCATAGCCGCCATGTAATTGCAGGCACTCATCGACCACTTTAGAGAACATCTCAGAAATTTTATATTTCGCAGCAGCGGCAGCATCAATGCCAAGTTTATCTTCTAACTGTAATTCCATACAGCGATCTAAATAGGCACGGCTAAAATCAATTTCTGTGCGTAATTCAGCCAATTTAAAACGGGTATTTTGAAAAGCGCTAATGGGTTTGCCAAAAGCTTTACGCTCCTTGGTATATTGCACCGTATGAGCGAAAGCAGCTTCAGCGCCTGCTTGACAGATGATGGCAACCAACATGCGTTCCCATGCCAATTCTTTCATCAGCATCATAAAGCCCATGCCTTCCATCCCGAGTAAATTTTCTTTCGGTACACGGACATTGTCAAAGAACAATTCACAGGTATCTTGTCCTTTCATGCCAATTTTATTGAGGGGTTTTCCTTTGCTAAAACCTACTCGATCTGCTTCAACAATAAGCAGCGATAAATTGGCTGAACCTTTGTCACTACTGCCCGTTTTACACACCACAATGACCATATCGCATAAATAGCCATTGGTAATGAAAATTTTAGAGCCATTAATGACATAGTCATCACCTTCTAACACAGCCGTGGTTCGAACCGCTTGTAAGTCTGAACCTGTACCTGGCTCGGTCATGGCAATCGCTGTTACAGTTTCACCACTTGCCATTTTTGGTAGCCAATAGTTTTTTTGTGCTTCATTGCCAAAGTTATTTAAATAGTTGGCGACAATGTCTGAATGTAAGGAAAAACCAGTGGATGAATCCATCGCATAAGCTTGTTCTTCAATCAAAATCATGCTGTAAAGTCGGTCAACGCCTGATCCACCATAGGTTTCAGGCATCGTTGCACAGAGTAATCCCATGGCACCGGCTTTATTCCATAAGTCACGATCAACATGTTGTTGTTGTTCATATTTTTCAGTGTTTGGAACTACTTCTTTTGCATAAAATTTGCGCACGCTTTCACGGAATGCTTCATGTTCTGCTGTGAATAAATGACGTGGCAACATATTGGCTATTGGTCGAATCGCACCTGACTGCATTTTTATTGTATCCATCTACGAGGTTATTGTTCTATAGAAAGTAGAAGATAGCGGCTGAGGTGGCAATGTGACGAATGCTCAAATATTTGGATAAGATGATGAATTTGGTCAATTGCAGTAAATGGTTCGAAACATGAGCTAATGATAGGGTAAACTAGCAAAAATTTGCACACCATTGGGGGAAATTATGAGTGAAGAAATGAGCTTGGAAGAGCGCAAAGTTATTTATCGTGCTCGTCGTGGTTTAAAAGAAATTGATGTTTATTTTGACCCATATGTAAAACAATATTATTTGCAGGCAGATACAGCAGAAAAAGAAACTTTTGCTGAACTGGTTGCACAAGAAGATCCTGATTTACTCGATTGGTTTATGGAAGTTTCGGAACCGCCACGCCCTGAAATGAAAGCACTGATTGTGAAATTGAAACATTACGTGCATGGCTAATCGGTCTTTTCAGCTGAGACGCAGCCGCTTAGCCTTTGTATTTCAGCTGATTATTTTTACCCTTTTAATTGTACTTTTACAGCAACTCTTGTCGTTATGGTTATGGGTACTTTGCATTTTATTGGCAGTCATTGCATATGCCTATGCTTTAAAAGTGCCACAACCGATTTATTTTGAGCATTTAGCTGCACGAGAATGGTCACTTTCAAGTACTCAGTCTAAGCAGGTTAAACGCGTTTCAGTGAGTCATATGATTGATCATCAGTTGTATATTGTGGTTTATTTTCAGCATTTCCGCGAAAAACCATTACTGATTTGGATAGATCAACTGCCGCGACAACAGTGGAAAGCCTTAAAAAAATTGGCGAAATTGATTTAATTGTTAGACAATTCCACCTCTATAAAAATACATTAAAATATTAATAATCAGATATATACGTATTAAATCACCAGCTATGTAAGACAGCTTTGATATAAAAATAGCCATTATTTCAATTGTTAGACAATTTCTTCCCTTAATTTCTGACGCTAACTGTACATTAAATAGACCAACAGCAAATGAGGAAATCATCATGGTGATTCCAACTTGGATGTTTCTGGTGATCGCAATTGTTTTGGCAATTGTTATTGGACGACTCGGAACAGTGCTGAAGGATCAGTTGATAAAACATGAAAGCCAATAGGCTTTTACCCCTTGATAAGTAGCATGTGCCGAACCGTCGCAATGCTACTTTTTTTTGCCTAAATTTTTTAATTTCATTGAATATAGTCAATTTTTTGTACTTCATTTCATGGCAAAGTATCAGATTAAATTAGAGTAAATGCTCTTTTATTCAGATTTCGCATCTGATATGTTTAGTTATATGGACATAAACACAATTATAGAGGACAGGAAAATGTCGAAAGTCCAAAAAATATGCCAAGGTATGGCAATTATTACAGTTGCAAGTTCTTTATTATCAGGTTGTTCTCAAGTGGTTAAAACAGGGGCGAATGTCGCACTTGGCTTTAGTGAAAAGCATATTGTACCGCCTATTTTAGCCATGGATGATGCCGATATGGCGTGTAATTCAGGCAATGCTTTAACCCCAGCCATTATGGCAACCAAAGATATGGGCGCAGACCCAACACGTGTTGCGGTACTTTTATATGCTTCATCTGGAATTTGTGCAGAAAATCAGGCGCTTGAATCAGAACTGCGCTATTTACGTGCCTCTAAAGCAGGTCAAGTATCAGAAGCACAAGATGCCCGTATAGAACAAAAACGATGGGCGGCGATTGCTGCACAACGTCAATATGCAGGTTATCAACTGTTTGAAAATCATTGGGAAGCGAAATATAACAAAAAACTGGGTGAGGAATGCCCAAAAATGAAAAGTGATTTAGATCAAACCGTTTACTTAATGGGGATGATTAGTGGTTTACAAGCCATGACCAATGATATTAATTCAGGTGGTGCAGTGAATGTTCCCAAAGATATTGCAGCAGTGGTTGAACGTGGTATGACCTGCTTAGACAATGCAAAATTCTGGGGTGCACCCAATGCTACGCGTGCGGTGATTTGGACTTTGCTGCCAGGTGCTGGTGATGGTAAACCGGATCCTTACCAGACCTTAAAAGAGTCGGTTCAACTGGGCGAGCAAAAAGGGGTGCGTTTATCGCATGCTTTATATGCCGTGGCTGCTCAAGCCAGTGGTGATGATGCCAAAATTCGTGATGCACTAAAAAGCTTTGCTGCTTCGCGTTCAGAAGAAAAACCAGTCAATCCACAATTTAAACTCGTAGATAGCATGGCGAAGAATATGGTACAGGCTATTTCTGACCGTTATTGGACAGAACATACGGGCATTCGTACTGGTGATGATGGTATGCAACGTTTCTGGGATGAGAAAGACAATACCGCAGAATTAGATGAATTATTTAGCGAAAAGGAAGGTGCTTAATCCTAAGTTTGATTCAATAAAAATAGGGTTTTAAGGGACTAGAATGAATCGTTTAAATTTCGGATAGAAGCGTTTTAAGTAAGGGGTATGCCAATGAAAGACCCATTTCTGATGCGAAAAATTGTTTTTATTGCAATTGCGGTGTCATTTTCGGCATGCCTTCAAGTTTTTTCAGATGCATTTATTTACTGGAAAGCAGACTTGCTGCAACAGTTTTGGCGTTTATGGACAGCACATTGGGTTCATGTCGGATGGGTTCATTATTTGTTGAACATGCTGGCTTTTGCCTGTTTGCCCTTTATTTTTCCACGGGTGAAAGTGTGGCATTTTGTAGTTTTACTTTTGTTGCTGCCCCTTTTGATTAGTCTTAGTTTTTATTATGTTTTCCCCGATATTGAGGCTTATGCAGGTTTATCTGGGGTTTTGCACGGTGCATATGTCGCAGTTGCAAGTGTGCATTTATTCGATAAGAAAGAACGTAATTTCGCGGTATTGGTCTGGTTTCTTATTTTGGCTAAATTGATTTGGGAAAATACCATTGGCAGTGTTGGGACAGCGGAACTGATAGGCAGTCCCGTATTGGTTGAAGCACATTTACTGGGTGTTATTTGGGGAGTAATGATCGCAATCGTTTATATTTTATGGTGTTATTTTTATAGATGGCAAACAGATTGACATTTAAAACATAAAAGAAAATGTATATTGTCATTTTTATTCCGACCAAATTGATGCAGATTTATACACAACAATAAATAGATTGGGTAGAGAAAGGATATTTTCTATTCAAAAAGGACATTGGCATTGCTGAACCAATTGTGATGACCAAAATAAAAAATAGGAATACACATGCAAAATGATGAAAACAATAGATCCGGATTGGGTCTATTACGTTATATCTGGGTTGAGTGGATCTCAACCTTTGTTATTCTGGCTTTATTGCTGCTGACGTTGATTATTGGTACGGGTGAGATGATTCATGGCCAGTTGTTACGTATGGGGGAGCGTTTATATGGCGACCCAGCAACCAGTATGCAATATTCATTTCTACGAGCAGAACCAACAGCGCCAGATTGTGACCGCAATCCAAATATAGATGCGCAAGTACAACAGCAAATGAAAGCCAATGCCAATGATGAGTTTGCCGATATTTTTGGTACTACATCGGCTGCAGATGTTCGTGCTTCCGTGTTGGCAGCACAGCAGCAGTGTGAAGAAAAGTATCTATTTTATGATAAAGCCATTAAGCATATGCAGGCTCACCCAAGTCTGAGAATGTATCGCACGATTGAAACCTCATTCTTTGGTATTTTTAAATTCGGAAGTGAAAATCGGGCAATTTTATTGGTCTTGATGGTGGTCTTTGCTGCAATCAGTGCAACGCTAAAAACCCACCATATTGGTTTACGCAGTCCAGCAACCCGTATTGATTTTCGTGTTTATTCAATAGCTATGTTTGTTGCCAATGGTTTCTTGATGGCATCAAGTTGGAGTCAATATAATTCGATCAAAGATTCAGGTGTACCTGTTACAGGAGAAATGCATGCTATTTATTGGATGTGGATTGTTCTGTTTACTGTTTTGACCTGTATTAGTTTATTTCAACTGATTAAACCACCAAGACCTTCTAGTGATGAAGGAGGCAGTGTTGGTTTGGCTTTCCTAAGTATTCCGTTGTATGCCTATATGGCCATCATTACTGGTATTGCATTTACTTTCTTCATGGACTATCCAATGGGGCAAGGGATTTACTTGGGGCAGTTGGTTGAATTTTCTAGTATTTTTCTAAATTTGGCCTTGTTTGTCTGGGCAGGTATGTTGCTTAAGCAAACACGAATTGTCGATTTATTTTTGAATATTTTGCGTCCGTGGAATCTTGCACCTGAAACATTAACGTGGTTGATTTTGATTGCTGCGGCTTTACCGACAGCTTATACCGGTGCATCAGGTATTTTCGTAATTGCAGCAGGTGCAATTATTTATAAGGAAGTTTGGAATGCCGGGGGGCGTCGTCAGTTTGCCTTGGCAGCAACAGCAATGTCGGGTTCAATGGGGGTCGTATTACGTCCATGTTTATTAATTGTAGTGGTTGCTTCATTAAATAAAGAGGTTACAACCGATGTACTCTATCATTATGGCGTCTATGTATTCTTATTGACATCGACGTTATTTTTGATTATTTCTTTGTACTTTGCTGAGCAAAAATTCAGAATTGCATCACCTGCATTTGCTGCACCGAAATCATTACGAGCAATTTTACCGGTTTTGCCTTATATCAGTATTTTTATACTGATCTGGTTGTTTTATAAATATTTACTTTCAACAGATATGAATGAGTTTACTGCACCGGTGATGATGCCCGTGATTTTGTTGGTTATGGTGTTATTTGATAAATTACGTCATGAGCCTGCGCCGATTGCTCCAGTTGGACATTGGGATGAAACGCTGAACAATACACCCGTGGAGCAGCAGTATGCATACTCTCAAGCATCAGCAATGACAGCAGTATCTGCAATGGATGCAGCGCCAACCATGACCACAACATCTGTCATGGTTAAAGAGTCCGTAATCACTAAGCCATCCACACCTGATCAGGATGAGCCACGTCAAGTCGGTTTCTTTAAAGCCTTGCATATCTCGACCAGTGAAACAGTCGGGCATATTGGTGCATTAATCATTTTAATGGCATTGTCTGTGAGTGTGGGGGGCTTCCTTGAACGCATTGAAATTATGGAGTTCTTCCCAACGGACATTAGCAGTATCTTTATCGTGATTACACTCATTGTTGCCTTGATGATTTTTGTCGGCATGATTATGGATCCATTTGGTGCCGTAATTTTAATTTCGGCAACTGTCGCACCTGTAGCCTACCAATATGGCATTGATCCTATACATTTTTGGATGATTACTTTAATTGGTTTCGAGTTGGGCTATGTAACGCCACCAGTTGCACTGAATCATCTCTTGGCAAGACAGTCTGTTGGTGATGCAGAAGTAGCCGAAGCAGATGCTGAGGTGAGAGATCAGCCATTCTTCTACCGTTTTGAACGTTGGATTTTGCCAGTAATTGTAATGTTCCCTGCAATGTTGATTATTGCTTATGTTCCTTACATTTTTAAATTATTTGGCTGGTATCACTAAATTTTAACAGTAAAAGAAAAAGCACCTTCGGGTGCTTTTTTGATTTCATGGCGTATGAATAGCTATACTCAATATTCTTGTATTAATAAAAGACACCACCGCATAGTGGCGATGAGAAAGCATCTAAATCCGATCAAATGGTCGTGATTGAATATTGTGCTCAGAACATACAGCTTAAATATTAGAAAAAAGAAGGGTTATAGAATTTGTAAGGCTAATTTATTTTGCGGGTGCAAGTTTATAAACACATGCATAAGGATCAACTTTATTACAGCATACATATTATGATGTTAACAAAGTCCTATGCTATTTTTGATGCTTCATTCATACATCAGCTGATCGGTATATCTAGATCAGCTGATCAATCTGGGGGGAGAAAAGATCAAGCCATGCTTCAATTTGAATTTGATTTTTTCAGCTGAGCTTCAAGTAATTTAATTTGTTCTTCTTTGAGTGTAATTAAGTCATCAGCATCGGTATGTTGTGTTTTTAGCATGACTTCTTGATCATTCAATTGAGTTTGAATATCGTCAAGTTTAGCCACTTCTTCTTTGAGCAAGGATTCATTTTCTGGAACAGGTGCTTTTAGAATTTTTTCATCGACCAATTGAATGGTTTTTTCATCGATTACGGGCTCTGCTTCAGTCGGTTTTACTTCAGCAGAAGCAGCTGGTTTTGCTGGTGTTTGTAAGCTGATTGCCTCATGTTCAGGAATTGCTTCGTTCGAGGTTGAAAAAAACCATTGATAGGCCAGAAAAAGCACAATGATTGCAACTAAGCCCCCAATAATGCCCAATAAAAGTGTTGGGCTATTTCTTTGATCTAACGCCATTTATGAACCTTTATGATTTTGGTTGACGAGGTTTGAATTGAATGACACCGATTTCATCTGCAACTTCTGGCATTTGTGGTTCATCGACATGGGTAGGTCGATTTTCACTATAATCACACTCGATACATTCAATCCATTCATCGTCACCAGAGCTAAGCATGACTATTCGATCTAACGCTTCACATTTGGGACATTTAGCACCTGCGATGAAACGACGTTTAATAGTCATCTGACTTACCTTTTGATCAATTTAAGGCGCTTAGTTTAAGTGTTTTTAGAGGCATTCGTCCAACCTTGATGGCGTAATAAAGCATCTATTTTTGGCTCACGTCCACGGAAATTGATAAACGCATCAAGTGCTGTATCTTTTCCGCCAACTGCTAGAATAAATTGACGGAACTCTTTTCCAGTCTGTGTATTAAAAATGCCTTCTTTTTCAAAACGATCAAAGGCATCACTGGCTAAAACCTCCGCCCATTTATACGAGTAATAACCTGCGGCATAACCACCGGCAAAAATATGGCTAAAACTATGCTGAAAACGGTTATAGCTTGCTGTAGGTGCAACGGCATATTTTTGACGAATATCATCTAATATGGCTTGGACTTGTGCGGCATTTAAAGCTGGATTGTGCTTGTGAATAGATAAATCAAATAAGGCAAATTCAATTTGACGGAGTGTTTGCATACCGGATTGGAAGAAACGTGCATCTAGCAAAGCTTTCAGTAAAGTTTGCGGTAAGTGTTGTTTGGTTTCGATATGTTCACTAAGTAAATCTAGACTTTCATGATCCCATGTCCAAAATTCCATAAATTGACTTGGTAGCTCCACGGCATCCCAGTCGACACCGTGAGTACCCGCCACCGCAATGTGATCTACTTCGGTCAACATATGATGCAAGCCATGACCAAATTCATGGAATAAGGTGTTTACTTCATCGTGAGTGAGCAGTGCAGGTTGATCACCTACAGCAGGCGTAAAGTTGCAGACCATATAGCAAATGGGTTTTTGTATGCCATGTTCAGTTTGCATACGTGAACGGAAGCCACTCATCCATGCGCCACCACGTTTGCCACTACGTGCATACAGGTCAAAATAAAAACCACCGACCACCGTGCCTTGATCTTCTAGTTCAAAGTAATCTGTATCGGGATGCCAAACTGGGGCTTCACGCTGCACGATAGTGATCCCGTATAAACGATTTACAATACTGAATAAACCTTGCAGAATTTTTGGTGCAGGGAAGTAGGGTTTTAATGATTCTTGGGATAAATTAAATTGTTGAACCTTAAGCTTTTCGGAATAATAACCTGTATCCCACGGTTGTAAATCCAGAATCGCATCTTGTTGTGCAATGGCTTTAAGTTCAGCAATTTCTCTTTCCGCAGGCGCACGGGCATGTTCTGCGAGTTCAACTAAAAATTGCTCGACGGTTGCGACATCGGGTGCCATTTTGCTGGTCAGTGATAGCTCGGCATAATTGTTGAAACCGAGTAGCTGTGCCATTTCCTGACGTAGGCTTAGGATTTCTTCCATGATTTCGGTGTTGTCAAATTCAGTCTGTTCAGATTGATCTGATGCACGTGTGGTGTAGGCTTTATACAGTTCTTCACGCAAGGCACGGTCAGCTGCATAGGTCATAATGGCAAGATAAGAGGGAATGTCTAAAGTGGCTATGGCTTGTTCAAGTTCACGTTGCTGACCATATTGTTTAAGTAGGTCGATGCTGCTTGGTGGCAAACCTTTGAGTTGTTCTTCATTCAGCGGTTTGAAGTAGGCTTGCGTGGCATCAAGTACATGGTTGGAAAAGTCAGAAGAAAGCTGTGACAAACGTGCAGAAATTTCTGCAAAACGTTTTTTCGCTTCACCCTCTAAAGCAACCCCTGACAGTTTGAAATCACGGAGTGCCAATTTAATTGCACTTTGCTGTGCAGCAGGCAGGCTATTAAACAGTGCAGCATCATGCACCTGTTGGTAGCTTTGATACAACGCCGTGTGTTGACCAAGCGTTGTATAGTATTCGCTTAGACTGGGTAACAGTGATTGATAGAGTTCGCGGGTTTCAGCATTATTCATCACTGCATTGAGGTGTGAAAGTACCCCCCAAGCTTCACTCATATTATTTTCGAGCGTATCCACTTGTTTGAGTACTACAAGTTGTGCTTGAGTGCTTTCAGGGACTTTGGTCAAATCTGTTAAAAAGTTTTGTCCTTGCTGAATGGCTTGTTCAATCTGTTGTTTTAAATCGGCAAGTTGAATTTGATCAAATTGTGGAACCGGCAAAGTCGCCTTTTCTAAAGTCATTTCTATACGCCATTTCATTGATAAACTTAGTAGTAGATGTAGGGCTTGTGAGCAGGGAAATCAAGTTAAGATTCGGATTTATTATGTTTTGTTTGTGGTTTTTGAGTTTAATTGAACATGATCGATTGATTTAACAATCGTCCCCATTGAGCTTTGTATAACTGTGAGATGTAACATGATCTGCTGATTTTGATATTGTTGAACTTCTTTTTGGTCGATGTTGAAAATGGGTAAGTATCTATATGATGTCCGGAAAAAATAACGGGTATCACCTTTAAAAGAACTTTTTGTCACTTGAGCCTGCTGAACGACGATCTGATTTTCACCGAACATGGCGGTATAGGTCATCGGGATAATGCGAGAAAGATTCAGCCAAAAGATAAGGATAAAATTTGCTGGAAGAATCAGTAAGCAGTAGAGTTTTGGTCTTTTACGGAAATTTTTCCAATGATGCGGAATAAACCATTGTTGTTTTTTATTTAAATAGATGAAATAGACCAATATGACTATATAAAGTAATACTGAGATTGATAAGGTACAAATTTCGATGATTTTCGTTGGCGAAAAATTACTGAATAATAGAGTAGTCGTTCCACTTATCATTAAAATAAGCATGATCAGTATTAGATAATTATGATAGTGATATTTCGTGATTTGAATCGTTGGCATACATTATTATATTTTTTAGATTTTATCGATTATAAAATAAAAGAGAGCCGAAGCTCTCTTTTTTATTTCAGAATTAATCCTGCTTTATTTTAGCATTGGATTTTTTCTTTTTTGGCTTGGATTTTTTCTTCACTTTGTCCTTATCTTTGGCTTTTACATCAGATTTTGCCGAAGGCTTTTTATCTGACTTTTTCGCAACAGATGCTGATTTAGTTTTTGGCTTTTTCTTACGAATCGGCTGTTCGCCATCTTCACTCACTACGGCTTTAGCACGTGGAGTAAAAACTTCTTCTTTAGATTCACGTGCTGGTTTTGCCGCAACACGAGGAGCACGGCTGCGAATCGCACGACCGGCATGGGTCATTTGTTGCAACAATTCAAAGTCAATTTTACGATCATCGAGGTTGACTGCTGCGACTTTAATTTTGACTTCATCGCCTAAACTAAAGCTTTGACCACGGCCACGCCCAACGAGGCTTTGACTGGCTTGATCATAAACAAAGAAGTCATCGCCTAATTGGCTGACGTGAATCATGCCATCGACATAGAGGTCTTTAAGTGTCACGAACAAACCAAATTCAGCCACGGCACTAATGATACCAATGAACTCTTCACCTAAATGCTGCTGCATATAGTGACATTTTAACCATGTTGTTACAGAGCGAGAAGCTTCATCGGCACGACGTTCAGTCTGCGAGAAATGCTCGCCAGCATCATCTAAAGCAGCTCCTGACAGTGGAGATGGCTTTTGTTTTAAATGCGCTTTGATGGCACGGTGCAATAACAAGTCTGGGTAACGACGAATTGGTGAAGTGAAGTGGGTATAAGCATCATAGGCCAAACCAAAATGCCCAGCGTTGTTTGCGCCGTAGTAGGCTTGCATCATCGAACGTAATAATACGGCATGAATACTTGGCGCATCAATTCGCTCTTTGGTCGCTTCAATGACAGCTTGATAATCTTTTTGTGTTGGTTGTTCAGGGAAGGGCAGACCCAGTAACTTCACATACTCACGAACTTTTTGAATACGTGAAAATTCAGGTGGCTCATGCACACGATATAACATTGGAATGTCATTTTCTAAGGCATATTCTGCTGCTGCAACATTGGCCAACAACATACATTCTTCAATCAGCTTATGCGCTTCATTGCGTGAACGTGGCAAAATTTCTTTAATGCCGCCAAGCTCATCAAAGGTCATATAGGTTTCGACAGTTTCAAATTCCATCGCATGACGCTGCGCACGTAAACCTTTGAGCACTTGATAAAGCTGGAACAAGGTATTAATGGATTTACGCACATCACGATCTTCAGGAATCGCGGCACTGTCACCATCAAAATATTGTGCAACTTGCGTATAAGTTAAACGTGCTTTGGAATGCATGACAGAAGGATAGAATTTAAATCCAGTCACTTTACCTGCACGAGATAAATTTAGATCACACACCATACAGAGGCGATCGACATGCGGATTGAGTGAACATAATCCGTTAGACAGCGCTTCAGGCAACATGGGTAAAACAAAGTGTGGGAAATAGACCGAGGTTCCACGTTCTCTTGCTTCATTATCAAGCGGTTTGTCAGGACGCACATAATGACTCACGTCAGCAATAGCAACCACGACACGATAACCACCGCCTGGACGTTTTTCTGCATAAACAGCGTCGTCAAAGTCACGTGCATCTTCACCATCAATGGTGACCAGTGCTAAATCACGTAAATCGATGCGACCTTCACGGTCTTGCGCATTGGGTTCTTTAAACTGTTCTGCATCACGAATAACTTCTTCTGGAAATTCATATGGCAAACCAAATTCTAAAATGGTTTGCGGAATAATAATTTCAGTGTCAGCTTTGTCTGCCATAGATTGCACGATATGCCCTGTCGGCAATTCTTCACGCGTTGGGTAGTCATCAATCGCGACTCGAACAGAATCACCGACTTTAACCTGAGCATGTTCAATCAGTTCTTTTTCTAAGGTAATGGGTTGGTGAGCATTTGGATTTGCAGGCTGAATAAAGTATTCGCCATCGTATACAGCGACTTTACCAATAATCTGTTTGACACGATGTTGTACGACTTCAGTAATAAACCCCCAAGGTTTACCTTTGCGGTCCACAGAGGTTTGACGCACTTTTACGCGGTCACCATTAAAGACCAAACGCAGTTCACGTTCAGGCAATACAATATCATCATGATCGGCAATGTTGACTGAGCCTAAACCTTTTGAGTTGATATAGACCGTGCCTTCATGCGTCGGTTGATTGGTTGCAAGTTGGAATTTAAATCCATCTTTCATCAACTGACCATCGCGTACCATTGCACTTAAACGGTGACTGAGTGCTTCGATGCTTCGTTCGTCTGCAATATTGAAGTGTTCCACCAAATCTGAATGAGACTGTGGTGCTTGTAATTTTTCAATCGTTTCTGAAATTAGAATACGGCTTGGAATAGGATTGTCATAACGCTCAGCTTCAGCTTTAGCTTCAGGATCGACCCAATTTTTCATAATGTCTTTGGCTTCATGTCAGAAGATAGGATTAGCATAAGTCATGCCGCGTGATACTGCACGTAAATGATTGCAATATTGTGTTTTTAGGTCAGATTTTACCGTGATACTAAATATTTCACACGTACCACAGCTAAAAAACTGGGTAAAAGGGCAGTAAAAAGGGCTAAATTGTTCAAAAAATAGATGATTGATTAAAAAAACAAGAATTTTTTGAAATGTGACTTGAAGAAGTAGAGTTTAGTTTGTATTATGGCGGCTCGTTACGGTGAGGTGGCCGAGTGGCTGAAGGTACTCCCCTGCTAAGGGAGCGTGGGTCTTAAAGCCCACCGAGGGTTCGAATCCCTCCCTCACCGCCACGAATAACTTGAAATGCGCTCATAGCTCAGCTGGATAGAGCACTTGGCTACGAACTAAGGGGTCGGGAGTTCGAATCTCTCTGAGCGCACCAATCAAGTTAAACGTAAATGTAACGAATGCTGAAAAGCAACTCAAGTACGCGCTCATAGCTCAGCTGGATAGAGCACTTGGCTACGAACTAAGGGGTCGGGAGTTCGAATCTCTCTGAGCGCACCAACTTGAACACATCGAGAGATGTAAAATTGGAAGAAACCGCACCTGTTGCGGTTTTTTTGTATCTGAAATTTAGTACTTCTTTCTACAAAGTTTAAACTGAGTAGCTGACATTAATCAGCGGATGTTGGGTTTAACAAATACTGAATAAGGTTTTTGTTTAAAAAATAGCTGAAAAAATTGAATTTCGCCCAATAACTGTTCACTTGGTTCGCTATTTGTTAAAAAGCACTTAACAGATCAATGAAAATGCGTATAATGCAGCACATCAAGACGTCGCGCTCATAGCTCAGCTGGATAGAGCACTTGGCTACGAACTAAGGGGTCGGGAGTTCGAATCTCTCTGAGCGCACCAACTTGATCAAGACTAAAAAACCGCACATGTTGCGGTTTTTTTGTGTCTGCTCTATGGCTCAAGATTCAATTTAAGCTATCTCAAGAGTTATGCTTTTTAATTAGAATCATCATCTCGCTATGTTCTCCAATATCTGATGATTCATTCCAAAGTGTGTCTACAACGCTGCCTTGAAAACTTTGCATCCAGTATGAAGAAAGTGACAAATCTGGTGTAATATCTAGCGCAATTGTTGTAACAATTTGATGATGAATTATGTCTGAAACCCAGCCTGCTGTATCGGTACGTTATTTTTTAAACCTAGAAGAATCACAAGATGGTTTTGCCCTTGCCACCTTTGGTAAAAAGCAAATTACACGTTTTATTACCCCATTGGTAAGTATTGGGGTCATTGTTTGGGGCTTTATGCTCGGTTTTACTGGGGTTGGACGTTACTATGTTGCGCTTGGGATCTTCTTTCTGGTGATGCAACTGGTGATGCGTTACTGGTTTTTACCCATGATGTTTAAACGTCAATTTGTGAAATATCAGTTTGGTAAAAGTGAACAGGGCATCGAATTATTTCAGGATCATGCGGAAATTTATGCCAATGGCCGCAAGCAGGTTTTCAACTACAATGAAGTGCAAAACTTTGCCATAGGCAAGTTGACCTATATGATTGAACTGAAAAATCGTACGGTGGTGATTGTGCCTAAGCGTGCTTTTGAGCAGTCTGCGGATCAGAGCGTATTTGAAAATACCTTTAAAAAGTAAAGTTTAAAACAATGTCATAGATAAATAAAAAGGGAAGCTTATGAGTACACGTCCATCTAAAATTGTCTGTGTCGGTCGTAGCTATGCAGACCATGCCGAAGAACTAGGCAATGCTATTCCTGATTATCCAGTGCTGTTTATGAAGCCACCGAGTAGCCTATTAAGTTTAGAGAAAGGGATTAGTTGGAATCCTGCATGGGGCAATTGCCATCATGAGTGTGAATTGACGTTACGGATTGATAAAACCTTAACGGCAGAAACGGATCCAGCCAAAGCTTTAGCAGCGGTGGGTGCGGTTACTTTGGGGTTGGACTTAACTTTACGTGATTTACAAGATGACTTGAAAAAGAAAGGTCAGCCTTGGGAACGTGCCAAAGCTTTTGATGGTTCCTGTGTATTGGCGGATTGGGTGGATGTTACTGAAGTTAAAGACTGGAAGAATGTACATTATACTTTGCATGTCAATGATGAGCTGCGTCAGATAGGCGATACGGCATTGCTGATTTTTGATATCGCCACTTTGCTTGCTGATATTAGTCGGGTCTTTACCCTAGAGCCAGGTGATGTGGTGATGACAGGGACACCGGCAGGTGTGGCTGCATTGAAATCGGGTGATCAGTTGAGTATGACTTTACAAGGACAAACCCAAGATTTTGTTTGGAAAACGTTTGTAAAATAGTTTTTAAATTAAATCGAACAAAAAATGAAAAATAGGCTCGATTGTAGAATTGGGCCTATTTTTTATCTAGATTTTAAGTACTAAGTAGGGTCAAGCAAGCATTCTTTTTTATTTATTTCCTGTACCAATGGCGAGTTCTTGTGCTTCTTGATCATTGAGATGAACGCTATGTAGTGCGCGTGATTGTATAATTTGTATAGGAATAAATCGAATTTGTAAATAAGAGGGATGACCATTTCGATCTGCTGCAAGTTGAGTATTTATTTTTTCAATTTCAGCGTAAGTTGGAGGCAGATCACCCCGAATACTGGCACGAACGACAGTAAAATTTTCACGCGGATCAAATTGAACAATATCAATCACATTGTTATTTACATTTAAACTTTGACTAATTTGTTGCTTGATTTGAGTCTCATAGAGTTGTTTATGGATCGATTGAATGAGGTTGAAGGTCAAATAAATGGCCAGAATCATCAGGATAATCAAACTAATACTATTTCGTTTAATGAACCCCCAAATACTGTTGACTTCTTCATCTGAACCACGTCTAAAACCTGTAATCCATAAAACTAAAGATGAACTCACTTGAATCGCAATCATATTGGTAAAGGCCAGTAAAAAAGCATTGGCTGAGTTTTGCAGTTGACCATGTGCCAATAAAATACCACTCGCAACTAAAGGTGGGACTAATGCTGTTGCCACTGCAACACCCACCACTGCAACAGATAAGCGCGGTGAAACAGCCGCAAAAGCACCCGCTGCACCACCCGCCAATGCAATCATGAGGTCAATGGTCGTCGGTTTCGTGCGTGCGAGAATTTCATGGGTAATGGGAAGATCAAAATGAATCAACCCCATGATGATCCCAATGCTATAAATCATCATGACCCCTAAAGATAGGGTACTTAATGCGGTTCGTAATAAAATCCAGCGCGCATCAATAAAAGCCAAGGCGATTCCTGAAATAGGCCCTAACATCATGGCAACAAGCATTGCACCGATAACCACAGCCGTGGAATCGGCCAATAGACCATATCCAGCAATAATTGCTGCTAAGGCATTCATAATAAAAAATGTTTTACTCGGAAGTGCATCCGCTTGAATATTTAAGCGCACTTGTTTATGGTCAATTTTTTTTGAATTTTCGCGTAAAGCCTGTTTATATCTCAGTTTTTCTTTTAACAGCTCATATTTATTTTGATCAGGGTTATGCTCATCAATAATAATGGTGGGAAGATCTTGTTCTTTTTTTTTCATCATTTTCTCAATAAAATGAATCTGTATATACATGATAGCAAATTTTACTTATACAGTTTCCGAAATTGATCGGGCGTACATTGCATCCAACGCTTAAACATATTAATAAAGGCTGAGGCATTGGCATAACCTAAATCTAAAGCAATACTTTCTACAGTTTTTCCCTGATCTAACATCGACATCGCTTTGGTGACTTTTAAGCGTTGTCGCCATTCATTTAAAGATATTCCCAATTCTTTTTGACTGTAACGTGCCAAAGTTCGTTCCGTCATATTCACGTCTTGGGCAAGTTGTTCTAAGGTGCTGTTATCCGACGGATGTTGATGTAAATAATCAAGAATTTGTTTTAAAACAGGGTGGTCGGAATGGGGTAAATAGCTTCCCACTAGGGTGGCATGATGCAACTGATCCAGTAAAACATGTAATAGACGTAAATGTTCAGGATCATCTTTATCTTGTGGATGTTGCTTAAGATGTTGTAATAGCGCCGAGACTAAAGGTGAGGTCAGTAAGATTCCTGCTTGTTTCGGCATTTTTGTACATAGGTTTTCATGAATGTAGAGTGTGCCGTGTGAAACTGCGGTGCGATTTAAACCACTATGTTCTAAATGTGGCGGTAACCAGATGCCATAAGGCGGAGGGGGAATATAATCAATTTGATCAATATTAATTTCCATTACCCCATGAAAGGCATAGATAAACTCGCCCCAAGCGTGTCCATGTGCAGGATAAATAGATTGTGCTGGTGCATGGCGAAACTGAATCCATAACGGGGCAGAAATTTGATTATTGGTGATGAGTTTTTCTAAGGACTGTTCATTTGGGCGTCTTTTTTTCATCATGAATTCGAATGCCTGAATAAGAAGATCTTTTGTCTACTTTGAATTATATATTTAAAATATGACAGGTCTATAGTGTGCTGATCTTTTAAAATGAGTCAGTATTGTGGGCGAGAGGAAAAGACTCGATGCACGTGCATCTGGTTTAATGATTGTATTGTGTATTGTTTGGGGGCTACAGCAAGTGGTACTCAAAATTGCTGCGGCTGATATTTCCCCTATCATGCAAATTGCCATTCGTTCGGGGCTTTCTGCTTTGCTGGTTTTTCCACTGATTCAATTGCAACAAGGCTCTCATCTTTATTCGAAAGCGTATTTATGGCCGGGGATTTGGTTGGCTTTTTTATTTTCTGCTGAGTTTTTATTGGTTGCACAAGCCCTGACGTTAACTTCGGCTTCACATACCGTGGTTTTACTTTATACAGCCCCTATTTTTGTGGCTTTAGGTTTGCATTGGAAATTGCCATCTGAGCGTTTATCTAAGGTTCAATGGTCTGGGATTTTGATTGCTTTTATGGGAATTGTGACGACATTTATTGGCCGAGAAAATTTGCTTGAGCAAGGGTTTAGTCAAGTCCTATTGGGGGATTTGTTGGCATTGTTGGCGGGTATCATGTGGGCATTAACGACAATTTCATTACGTCTAAGCAAATTAAATGAAGCCCATCCCACCCAAACCTTGTTTTACCAATTACTGGGTGGTTTTGTATTTTTATTTCCTGCGGCTTTTATATTGGGGCAAGCGGAAATTCATTGGACTTATATTGCAATTGGTAGTTTGGTTTTTCATACCCTGATCATGTCCTTTATGAGTTTAATGTTGTGGTTTTGGTTGTTACGTAACTACTTAGCCAGCCATTTAGGAGTCTTTTCTTTTTTGACGCCCATTTTTGGTCTGCTTTTTGGGGTTTTATTGTTAAATGAAAGCATTGAGCCCAATTTTATTTTCGGGACAATATTGGTGATGGTCGGAGTATTGGTGGTGAGTATGCAGGATTGGATTAAAAGAAAATTACACTATGTTTAAGTCTAGCAATTCAGCCACATTAATCGGTTTGTCCTCTATTTTAATTTGGGCAAGCTTGGTTGCTGTGGTCAAACTGATTAGCGAATCTTTAACGCCTATTTCGGCTATTGCGCTGATTTATAGTTTTAGTGCGCTGTGTATTTTAGTACTCAATGGACTACCTCGTTTTCAACAGATGTCTAAAGCTTATGTCTGGGGCTGTGGTGCTTTATTTGTCAGTTATGAAATTTTATTTTTGCTTTCGATTGCCTTGTCACACAATCACGATCAAGTGCTTATTATTGCTATGATTAATTATTTGTGGCCTCCATTAACCATTGTATTTTCAATACTGGCAAAGCAGCTGCATTATCATGGCGCGGTCATTTGGGGATTTATTCTTTCTGTTTTAGGTTTATTGTTGGTGGTCAATCCAGAGATTTTAAATTTATCTCAAATGATGCATATTTTACAGCAGAATCCAATTGCCTATTTTTTTGCATTTTTAGGTGCATTGCTGTGGCCCTGTTATAGCGTATTGACTAAAAAATATGCCCAAGGGCAAAATGCCGTCCCGCTATTTTTCATGGTGACTGCGCTGGCTTTGTGGGGAATTCATTTTGTGCTGAATGAGCCTTTTATTGTTCCTCAATTTAAGATGTGGTTAGTCATTGCCGTTACTGGTGGTTTGGTGGGAATTGCTTATAGTAATTGGAATCAAAGTTTACAGTTTGGCAATATCAAACTGCTTATTCTTGCGACTTACTTTATTCCAATTTTATCTTCTTTGATGTCGATGCTGATTTTGGATGCACGACCACAAATGAGTTTTTGGATCGGAACGCTTTTGGTGACTTTGGGTGCAATCATTTGTTGGAAAAGTACCTCAGAAACGCCATCAGAATAACGATCTTTTGCCCTGTGAAAAAGGTGAGAGAAATAGTCATTCTGATTGACATGAGGTATTTCTGTTTAATTAATCAATGACAAGAGCCTACTTTATTTTTCTTCCAAAATTTTAGACAGGGGAATCGCCAATTTTGCAGAAAGGTAATCATCGGCTTCAATGAGAGCAGGTCCCAGTTTTTGCATCCACTCATCGTCAGGGTGGATATTACCTACATCTTGACGTCGTGGCAGTGGATAAGGTAACTGCGTATAGAAATGCCAGAAATCGACTTGGGTTAAATTACGCACTAAAACAAATTCATTATTGTCGGTACGTCTGACCAAATTTTGTTGTTCTAGCATTAAGACATAAGAAGGCCAGCGTCCAATTTCTCCACGTCCTAAGACGTCCAGTGCTTCTTCATCGGACACACTTTCGCCAACGTGTTGCTTTTTATAAAACAGTTCTAGCAAGTCCAAGAGCATAATGACTGGATGGCGTTTTTGTTCTTTATCCGAATGAAAAGCAGTTAGCGCGTAACTAATTTCAACGCCCAATAACACGATATTCCATGACAAAAAAATCCATAACAAGAAAATAGGCACTGCGGCAAAAGCACCATAAATAATTTCATAACTGGTGAAATTGGACATAATAAAGCCAAATAAATGCTTTAATAATTCAAATACCACCGCACTAAAAGTACCGGCAATGAATGCAGCTTTAATCGGAACGCTACGATTTGGAATAGTCCAATTTAAAATAAAAAAACCCAGTATGGTCAGTGCGAAGGAAATACACCAAAAGATCAATGCACCATCGACCTCATAACCAGCAAAATTATTGCTCAGTACATTGAGTGATGCCACAGCAGATGAAATTACAAATGCGCTGCCGAGTAAAATGGGGCCAAGTGAAATAATGGTCCAATAACGCATAAAGCCAATAATGCCACCACGCGTTTCTCGAACACGCCAAATACGATTAAAGACCGTTTCGATATTGGTCAGCATCATGACCGTGGTGATAAACAGAAATAAAATACCAATGACCGTCAAGTTGCTAGATTTATCGGTAAAGGCATTAAAAGCCTTGTCAAAGGCAATGGTGGTTTTAGGTAGAAAATTGCTATAAATTAGTTGTTGTAATTGTTGTCTGGCTGGCTCCAGCGCTTTAATCGAAGAAATGATGACCAAAAAAACCGTCAGCATGGGCACAACAGCAAAGAGGGTGGTGTAGGTTAAAGATCCTGCTTGTTCACGGCAACGATCTGCTTCAAAACGGCGTATGACAAATAAAACAAACTGAAACCATGTCTTGTCATAAAAGTGGAGTTTTTTTAAATACTTTTCTAACATAAATATAAAGTCTCAATTTTTTAATCATCTTTATGAATTTTCATGACTAAGCTTAACCAAAAAATGGGAAAAATACCGTATAGTTTTCTTTTTCAGCTTCGTTTATAAAAATTATGCAGCCTTACATCCTTGTTTTATATTACAGCAAATATGGTTCAACTAAAGATATGGCGCATTTAATTGCCAATGGTATTGAAGCGACAGGTATGGCGGTAAAAATTCGGACGGTGCCCAATTTATCAACTGTTGTGCAACAGGCAGAAGCAAGCATTCCTGCGGATGGCGATATTTATTGTACTTTAGATGACTTAGCACTGTGTTCAGGCTTGGCTTTGGGTTCACCGACGCGTTTTGGCAATATGGCCAGTGAAATGAAGTACTTTTGGGATCAGACCACCAGTCTTTGGTTAAACGGTGCATTGCATCATAAACCGGCTTGTGTTTTTACCTCATCAGGTTCTATGCATGGTGGACAGGAAAGTACCTTGCTGACCATGCTGCCGCCGTTGTTTCATCATGGCATGATGATTATGGGCTTACCAAATGCCAATCCTGCTTTATCCAATACCAAATCGGGTGGTACGCCATATGGCGCAAGTCATGTCAGTGGGCCACGTCATGATTTAGGTTTAAGTCCAGATGAAAAAATCCTCTGTGTCGAACAGGGGAAGTGTTTGGGGAATGTGGTGCAGAAGTTACAGCTAAGTGCATCATTGATCGTGTAGAAAGTGAGTTTAATCAGCCAACTTTGTAAAATTTATAATTTTTTGAACGGTCTCAAAAAGTCCAAGGCACATTGAAAAATGAATTGCTTTGGACTCTTGAAGATCAAGCTAAACCATGACGGTTTAAACTTTTTCTTTAAAGCGATGATTGCATTTTAAACATTTGTAATCTAAGAACACATTTTTATCGATAATAACACCCGCTTTTTTGCCAAAGATATTACCTAAAACACCACCAGTAATACCGACTGCAATTGCGCCAACAAAAGTCCCAACCGTTCCACCAAAAATCACACCCAATGGACCCGCGACAGCTCCGATGGCCGCTCCAGTTGATGCGCCCGTTGCCGCACCACCAACCGTTCCTGCTGTCGCACCAGCAGAAGTCATTAGAATGCCACTAATGGTTCTTAACTTTTGTTCGTGGTCTCGTTTTTCAACTTCAGCAGAGCCGCATTTAGGACATAGCATAGATTTTTCCATCAACTATTTATCTGTTCTTGATCTTGTGAGGGCGTGTTTAAAATACGCCACACAGATAATCAATCGTTACAACCAAGCATAACAGCATGTATATTATCAGGCATGCTGGAATATTTCATATCCTGTTAATTCTAGCTGAATCACAGCATCGAAGTTGATCTGAGTTGTAAATAGACAAGCTTATACAGGGTGGAGGAATAGAGAGAAAAGATATTTATGCTTTATTTTTTACATTAAGCGTAAACGCATGGATATGCTTGATAATTTCTTCTAATAAAATTGTGAAACTTTGATCAATAACTGTAGAACGCTATGTTTTATGTAAAAAAGCCCAATCGGGTGGGGTTTGGTATTTTTAAAATGCGTTATCATACTGATTTTATATGATAATTTTATTAAATTTTGTACAGGATTTATTGTGTTGATTTTAGAAAAATGTAATTAATGATTGGACTATAAGTATTTTATAATCGAAATATAATTCCTTAGAGCTACACTCAAAGAAATAGCATTCAATTTAATAGACCAGTCTTTATTGTTATATTTTCCACTTAGAATACACGAACCTGTCCAATACTCTGTATCGTAGGAATCTAGTTCAGCCTCTAAATCATAAGAAGTTGCATGAATTATTTTATTACAGCACGCTCTAATTGAATGTTTGAAATACCCACTCTTTACTTCAACTATATTAGGAATATGATCAAAGGCTTCTTTGTCAGTACTATACGTAGGATTATGTTCTATAGAAAAATCATAGCTATCCTGTAAAAATCTAGTTCTAGTTGCACATGAAATTAAACTACTACTTGCAGTTTTAATTAATCAAACTTTATATTCCATTATTTCTGAAGAAAAACGGGTCACCATAAGAGGCTCTTCTATTTCTGGATATATATTTTGAAGAGCAGATATAGATTCTTTACTAGTAACAGCTAATTGTTCTAAGAGACGTGCTTCATTTGTAATAGAGTCATAATATATTGGGTGAGACATGAGACTTAGCAAGCTTATAGAGAATCAAAGATTCATATTTTATAAATCGGGGAAAAGCTTAATAATGAAAAAAATATTTTTATTGCTAATTTTACTTTCGTCAACACAAGTATTTGCTGAAAAAATAGATGATTGTGAGGATTTCTATGAAATTGCTAGAGAAGTTATGACAGTACGTCAAAGTGGTATGGATCAGATGGAATATAGAAATGCTATTAAAAAACAATTTAAGGGTAGAGAATTATCTCGTAGATTAAATTTAATAGATGAGGCATACACTAGACAATATTATGGACATATTCCAGAACTACAAGAAGGTATAAAGGTTCAAATTAAGACATTTGCCGAACGAACTTATAAGTTATGTAAGCGTGGTGAATGGTAAGTTTAAATTTCCATCCCATTTAACACAATGGTCGTTATACGAATCTAGTTTATAAGCCCCAAATAAAAATGTCCGGTTTCTCCAAAATAAAAAAAGAGCGCCTAAGCGCTCTTTTAAAATTCAGACCGAAACTCAGTCACGAACAAATTCAACTGTACCGTTACTTAAAGATTTAACACGAGCCAAAGACTCAACTCGGTAGCCTTTCTCAATAAGTAGATCACGACCTGTTTGGAAAGATTTTTCAATCACAATACCGACACCAATAACTTCTGCATTGGCTTGGTGAATCAGGTCAATTAAACCTAAAGCAGCTTGACCATTTGCCAAGAAATCATCAATCACCAATGCTTTATCACTCGCGTTAATATGCTTGTTGGAAATCGCAATGGTGCTTTCAGTTTGTTTGGTGAAAGAGAATACTTTAGAGCGATATAAGTCATCTTTTAGGGTTAAAGATTGATATTTACGCGCGAAAATGACAGGCACGCCTAGTTCTAAACCTGCCATTACTGCAGGAGCAATACCTGAAGCTTCAATGGTAATAATCTTGGTGATGCCTGCATCTTTAAAGCGAGCAGCAAATTCTTTACCAATTTGCTGCATCAATACAGGGTCAATTTGATGATTCAAGAAAGCATCAACTTTCAGAACTTGATCAGATAGAACGATACCTTCATTTAAGATTTTCTGTTCTAGTGCGTGCACAGGAGAGTCCTCTAAGGGCGGATGCTTTTTCAAGCAAAGGCGTATTTTAAAAAGGCGCTGAAAAAATGCAAGCAAAATTGATCAAATCGATTAATTCGTGGAGCCTTTATACCCAGTTAGCAGCAAACCGTACGATGTTTTGCCATCTTGGTGAGAAACTTTCACTGGTACATAATCAAGTTTAGGTGCTAACCAAAAAATGGTATCGCGGTTTGGCTTATCATGTTTCATGATGACTTTAATGGTATCGAAAGTTCCATAAGAGGTTTTTACTTTCTCTGAACCTTGTTTGACAAATTTACGTGCTTCAACTTCTTTCGCATCTGCTATGGCATAACTCGATTTTAAACCGGAGGCTTTTAAGTCTTCACGCAGTTGTAATTCTGCGTTTAGTTCATCCAGAACACCTGCTTTCCATGCAAAAGAACGTGCTTTATCATCTTTCTTGGTGGAAATAGTTTTAGTGCTTGGGTTGAATTTTATGCTCATGGTGTTGTTATGCACTAAAATTTTACTGCTGCGACTAAAGCTATCTGAAACAATCTGGTTGCCATTGAAGCTAAAACGACTGGTTTCCGTGGCAGATGCGATAGCACCCGCTTTTGCCGTAAAAACATAAGTCCAGTTATTGCCCGACTTGCTTAAATTACGTGTTGCCGAGCCCATATTTTTGCCGTTATAGCTAAATTGATAACTTGCTTGGAATGGACTTATGGCAAATGCTTGGTTTGAGAAACCAGCAAACAACAGTGTAGCGGTTACACCAGAGGTCATCGCAATTGTTTTCAATACATTGTGAGCCATAAGTACAGTCTTCCTATGAAGTTTGAATAAAGTGCAAATTTCTTGCTTGGTTTCTATTATGCACTTTGATTATGAAGATAAAATTCGAAATTTTGTCCAATCTGTATTTTTATGTAGTTTTTTATGGGGATAAAAATACAGATTCCAATTTTGAAAACAGTTCAGTTTATTTTTGCTTAATTGAACTGGCTTTTGTATCCGCTAGATCATCTTCTACGCTCCAGTTGTCTACTGGTTCTTCCGACATTTTTCTAAATAAAGCAGTCAGATTGACATTGCCAATGATCACCAATTCAGCTTCGCGTAATACGGCATGGTTGACATGAACTTTGGCTAAGGTGTCGATAATTGAACGGTTTTTGCCTAACCAGCGATTTAAGTCCAAATGCAGTAAATCATCTTTAACTTTAATGACTTTTAACTTTTCAAGAATCATACCTAAAGGATCTTTATTTAGGACTTTTTGGTAGAAAAATAAAGCAAAGTTGACCGCAATTTTTTGCACTATATTTTTAAATTTCGCTTCAATAACGGTCGTATCACCGATTTGTTCAAAAACAATCAGCTGGATATCTTTATTCATTTCCATTTGAATTAGTTTTAAATCGACAGAAAGCGTAATGTATAAACCTTTGACATCGAGTGTTGCATATAAACGCAACCAGTCATCATGTAAGTCTGCATGCAGATCTTTGAGCATAGAGACATTGTCGGTGACAAAACGCTGAAAAGTGGCATTGAGAAAAACTTGGGATAATGGGAAATCACGCTCATCTTCAATAAATCCCTCTGCTTTTTGGTACACTTGACGTATACGTTTAGAGATATTGGATATTAGCGTTTGCATATAAAGCATCCTAGCAAGTGAATCTTTTTGGACTTCGATAGGTTTTGTCGAAAGTATTAAAAATACAAGTATTCCATCTTGCAGTTTAGCAAAATTAATTGCACCATTTTCATGATTTTAATTCTATGCAGTTCGCTTATTGATTGAATTCTCGTTTTTTATTCAAAAGTGGAAGCTGTATTTATTTTATGCTGTTTTTATACAGTTTGGGGAACCAGACATTTTGTCGGTTTAATGTGATGCTTAAGAAAATCAGTTTTACACCTTTAATGTATGCGTGGTGGAAAGATCCTATTTTTAGCGGCGCAGTGATTTTAGCTGCCGTTCTGCATTTAATTATTTTAACTTTGCAATTTGCAATGCCGCAAGAAAGTGATGCCGCAGTAAAAGAGATTGCGGTGACTTTGCGTCCCACGAAGGACAAAGTTGAAAATGCTGATTTTTTGGCTCAGGCCGATCAGCAGGGTTCAGGCACATTTCGTGAAGCACACCGAATGTCGAGCGATATGCCAGCACCCATGCTTGAGCAAAGTGCTGGTGAGCAACAGCAAGAAAGTTTAGAGAAAATACAACAAAAGCGTGAATTAAGCTTTGATGAAAAAGTTTTAATGACCACCTTAAGTTGGAAAAAGGAAGCAGAACAAAATCAACGTAAAAAAGCGATGCAAGAGCTGAATAGTCAGTTTCAAGCCAAAGCAGCGATGGTGGCAAGTTTAGAAGCACAATATTTACAACGACAGCAAAACTTTAGTCGTCAGCAAAAGATTAAAACGGTCGATGGGATTCAGGCAAAACAAGATATTTCAGCGGCTTATTTAGAAAAATTTCGCCAAAAAGTTGAATTTTACGGCAACCGTTATTATCCCGATGCGGCCAAGGCGCAACAATTGGCAGGGGAAGTGCGTTTAATGGTTATTCTAAATAAGAGCGGCGGAATTCGTGCCATTCGTTTAATTGATAGTTCAGGACATGGTTTGCTTGATGAGGCAGCCAAAGCTTCAGTGCGTAAAGCCGCACCTTTTGGTGCTTTTGATCAAGGTATGAAAGAAATTTCAGAGCTACGTATAGTGCGAACTTGGCGCTTTGATCCAGCCGAAGCTGAATTTGAAGTGAAATAAGCCGAATTTAAATGGATTCATGGCAATGATTCAGCAAGGCGATAAACACCATCTTGCTGTCCGCCAAGCCAAGTTACGGCTAAATTTTTGTCATGAATTTCTAAACGGGTTGGGAATATTTCTAATTTTTTGGCATATTTGGATGCTGCTTTTAAACCAATACAATTGCCATTTTTCCACCATGTTCCTTCAGCATATTGATCTAATGCACCGACTGCAAGATACCATTTAAATTTGCCATTGGGTTCAAGTAAAAGTTCAGAACCGACCTCCATCACACCTTGTAAATAATAATGTCCTGCCCACGCGCTATCTGTCGTTTGAAATTTTGCTTCGGTACAAACCGTTTCGTTATTGGCGTAGAGCTGTGAACTGAAAGCTAAAGAAGAAATGCAGAAGAGTGCAGTCAGCATTTTTTTCATGAATGTGCCCTTATATTTTGATTGGTCTTTAAAGGTATTTTTATTTTCTTGGATTGATCTTTTATAAGAGAAGTAATGTTTCTTTTCAAGCAAAGAATAGTGAATCTGGTTTAAAAGGTATGAATAAAAAGAGAGTTTTTTATGCTTTTAGAAAAAATTTGGATGAGAATGATAAAAATTTTATTAGATTTACCCTCCACCTAACCTCCTCCCACAAGGAGGAGGGACTACCGATGTTAAATTAAGATTGAAAGTTCCCTCTCCTTTAAGGAGAGGGTTAGGGTGAGGTGAAGCCCCAATATGGAGTATAAAAAAGCGAGCATTACGCTCGCTTTTAAATTGTCAGATTCTAGTCTTGCTCGGTATAAGGGTTATCAAAACCGAGTTTTTTTAGAATTTCAATTTCTAAAGCTTCCATTTCCTCGGCATCTGCCTCAGAGGTTTCATGGTCATAACCCATTAAATGTAATGTGCCATGAACCAACATATGGGTGAAATGCTCAATCGGTGTTTTTTGCTGATCTAGCGCTTCTTGTAAAACCACAGGAATACAAATCACCAAATCGCCAATTGGGAATGAATCTAAAATTGCCGCCATTTCATCGGGAAGGTCGCTTGGAAAGGACAATACATTGGTCGGTTTGTCTTTACCACGATATTCCAAATTCAGTTGCTGGCTTTCAGCATTGTCGACACAGGCAATACCAATTTCGCAGTTACTTTGTGTTGCAATGTGACGTAACGAGGTTTCTACCACCTTTTTGAGGTAAGCACGTTTCAGCACCAATTCAGGCGCTTGAAAATTTTGCTGTAAAGAGAGGCTAAGTTTCAACATGAATCCTTAATTCATTGAATATTTGAGTCAGTCTTGAGCATCGGCAGCAGCATTATTTTCAGCAATCAGCGCTTCTTGAAGGGCTTTGCGTTCTGCACGCGCTTCTGCACTTAGACGGTGTTGTTCACTGTCCCATCCTTCATAGGCTTCGACAATTTTTTGTACCAGCTGATGACGTACCACGTCACGAGAATGGAAACGAGTAATATGAATTTCTTTCACGTTTTCGATGACACGCAGGGCATGAGATAGCCCCGACTGTTGACCACGTGGTAAATCGACTTGAGTAATATCACCCGTAATCACGGCACGTGAACCAAAACCTAAACGGGTCAAAAACATTTTCATCTGTTCAGGTGTGGTGTTTTGCGCTTCATCTAAAATCACGAAAGCATGATTGAGGGTACGACCACGCATATAAGCCAGCGGTGCGACTTCAATCACTTGACGTTCAATCAGTTTAGCGACTTTTTCAAAACCCAGCATTTCATATAAAGCATCGTAAAGTGGACGCAAATAGGGATCAATTTTCTGGCTTAAATCGCCCGGTAAAAAACCAAGTTTTTCACCGGCTTCAACGGCGGGACGAACCAGTAGAATACGCTGGATTTCATTGCGTTCCAGCATATCGACAGCAGCGGCAACGGCAAGGTAGGTTTTACCTGTGCCTGCCGGACCTATACCAAAAGAAATATCACTTTGCAAAATACGTTGTACATAACGCTTTTGGTTTGCACCACGTGGGTTAATTCGACCTTTACGCGTTTGTAACCAAACCTCGTCTAGGCCCGTATGTTCTTGATCAGGATCGATTTGTAACTCACGATCGGTCTGACTGCCTTGAATCATCAAATGTAGTGTGTCGGCACTGATTTGTTGAGAGATTTCGGCTTCTTCATGTAAGCGCTGCAATAAAACCTCAGCTCTCTCAACCGTATCAATATCACCATCGATAAAAAAACTATCACCACGGTGAGAAATTTTTACATCTAAACGTTGTTCGATTTGTTTCAGATGACCGTTATAAGCACCAAGCATGCTTTTTAAACGATCTACTGAAATACCCGGAAAAGCCACTGTACGTCGAATCGCTGCAGTCAAGAGATATCCTTTTGGGAAGTTAAATCTATCTGCTTACATTACGCCACGTCAGGCTCAAGATTCAATAGCTCACCGTAAACAAAATTCAAAGTTTTAATTTCGGTAATTTCGATTTCTGCAAAGCGACCAACCCATGCTGCATCACCAATAAAGCTGACATAACGTGTGTTATCGGCAGTACCCACCAACAGGTTTGGATCTTTATCCGAGACATTTTCAATCAAGACGCGTTGAATCGTGCCCAGCATGGCATCTGTTTTATCAATACTCGAACGTTTAATCCATTTTTGAACTTTGCCAAGACGTTCTTTTTTCACATCTTCAGGCGTACTATCTGGTAATTCAGAAGCGGGTGTACCCGGACGTTTGGAATAGATAAAACTATAAGAATGGTCGAAATCTAAATCTTGAATGAATTGATAGGTTTCTTCAAAGTGTGCATCGGTTTCACCCGGGAAGCCAATAATGAAGTCACTCGATAAATGCATATCTGGACGCACTTGGCGTAGTTTCGCAATTTTATCGATGTAAACATCAATGGTATGGTTGCGCTTCATGGCTTGCAGAACATCATTGGAGCCACTTTGTACGGGCAAATGCAGATGTGAAACCATTTGTGGAAGGTCACGGTAGCATTCAATTAAATCATCGTTAAATTCAAGTGGATGTGACGTGGTATAGCGCAAACGACCAATGCCCGGAATTTCAGCCACTAAACGCAGTAAATCTGCAAAGGTACAAATGTTACCTTCGAAGGTTTCACCGCGATAACCATTCACGTTTTGACCTAAAAGCGAAATTTCACGCACGCCTTTTTCAGCCAAACCAGCAATTTCAGCCAGTACGTCATCTAGTGGACGGGAAACTTCTTCACCGCGAGTATAGGGAACTACGCAGAAAGAACAGTATTTTGAACAGCCTTCCATAATCGAAACAAAGGCCTTGTAACCTTCAACCCGTGGTTCAGGTAAAAAGTCGAATTTTTCGATGTCAGGAAAAGAAATATCCACCAACTTAATTTTATCTTTCTTTGGTTTTTCAATCTGTTCAGAATGCTGATCGAGCATTTGTGGCAAACGGTGTAAGGTTTGTGGGCCAAAAACCATATCGACATAAGGTGCACGTTTCTGAATGTTGTCACCTTCTTGCGAGGCTACACAACCACCGACGCCAATCACCAAATCAGGATTCTTTTCTTTCAGTTTGCGCCAGCGACCCAGTTCAGAGAACACTTTTTCTTGGGCTTTTTCACGAATTGAACAGGTATTCATGAGCAGAATATCGGCTTCTTTCGGATCTTTGGTCAGCACATAACCGTGCGAGTCGCCGAGAAGGTCTGCCATACGGTGACTGTCATACTCATTCATCTGACACCCTTGCGTTTCGATATACAGTTTTTTCACTGATCCGTCGGCTGGGGTGTGCTGTGGCTGGGTAACAGTGTTTTCTGAAGCAGCTTGGGCACTATTGGGAATGAAGGTTTGAACCGTCATGTAGGCTCCTAAAAATAAATCGAAGAAATCGCAATTAAATATACCCATTACCTTGAGGCAAAGGGCTCTAGTGAGCTGCCTTTTCCGCGCTATTTCAACGTATGCTTGAAAATGAATTTGGAAAAAGGGGGCCAGCCAGAATGATTAAAAATTACGATTTGAATAGAAGAAAGGCGCACATTTTAGCAGGAATTGAAGATAAACTTATAGTCATAAATAAGCAGACCAGAAGATTGATTTATGAGGTAAAAATGCTGGAAAATTAATATTGTCTAATCATAAGGTTACACAACAGAACAGTAGCGTAGTTTAATAGTAATTACACTATTTAAAAATGATTAGGTGCGATCAAGGCAACACTAAATGACGGAAGGCAAGCATATGTTCAATCAGTTAATCAATAAAAAATATTATAAAGTGCTTGCTTTAGGTTTGGCATCAGCAGGATATGTGTCGGTGACGCATGCAGCAGATGAGCAATTTAATGATGCTTTACAAGCAGCTAACACTGGAAATATCGGATTGCTGCAACAATTCCAAACGTCTATGCAAAATGATGTTTTGGGTTATTATCCTGAGTATTGGTCACTGAATGCGAATTTAGCGATCCAACCCGCGAGCAATATTGTTAATTTTGCCCAGCGCTATCCGCAATCCGCCATGGCTGAAAAATTAGCAGCGGATTACGTTGAAGAAAAAGTCAAACAAGCCGATTTCGCAACAGCACAACCTGTTTTGCAGTATGTAACCAATGCGGATCAAGCAGAAAGCTGTGCTGTGGCTCAGGTACGCGCAAAGTTGGGTGATTCTCTGGTTTTTGCTGAATATAAGGATGTTTGGCTAAACACCAATTCACAACCTGAACCTTGTATGGGTTTGGGGCGCATGATGCTCTCTAGTCCTTTAATGACAGAGCAAGACCGTCAACAGCGCTTATGGGGGCAGCTTCGAGCAGGGCAGTCGGGTCAGGCTTTGGCGACTGCACAAACCTTGGGGATGAGCTTATCGTTATCTCAACTTAATCAAATTCAAGCCAACCCGTTAAATTATTTATGGTCTGCACCCAAAGCATCCGCTACTGATCATGCCTATTTAGTCTTTGCGCTGGGACGTTTAGCCGACAGTGATTTAAATTCGGCAATATCATCTGTACAACGCGCGGCACAAGGAACACCTGTGCAAGTGCAAAAAGCCTTATATCGTGTTGTCGGATATATTGGCGGCACCACGGTGATGAAAAATAATTTCAATCGTGAAGTGTTGGATTATTTAGATGCCAGTTATGGATTACCATTTAGTGTCGAAGAAGCCGAAATTTACGCCCGTCAAGCCATTCGTTTCAGCAGTTGGGAAAGTTTAATTCGTGCCATTGATGCCATGAGTGTGTCGCAAAAACAAGAAGACCGTTGGCAATATTGGTTAGCACGTGCTTCTGAACAGCGCGGAGATGCCAGTTCTAAACGCACTGCACAAGAAATCTTTAAAAGATTGGCACATGGTGATGATTATCATAATTTATTGGCCAAAGATCACTTGGGGCAAAGTTACAATAACATTCCAAATAATGTGCAACCGTCAAACAGTGATATACAGCGCTTAAACCAAGATATTCATTTCAGCCGTGCTTTTGCTTTACGCCGTGTCAATGCACCTGACAATTATATTAATCGTGAATGGAATTGGGCAGTCCGTCAGGCATATTTAAAACATGATGATGGCTTGCTGCTTGCGGCAGCGAAACGTGCCACAGATATGGGTTGGTATGACCGTGCGATATATGCGGCAGACCGTACTGAAAATAAACATAATTATGCTTATCGCTATGCCATGCCGCACCAAAGTTATGTGGTTAGCCACAGTCGTAATGCAGGTATCGATCCTGCATGGGCGTATGGCTTGATGCGTCAAGAAAGTCGTTTTGTTTCAAATGCGCGCTCACATGTTGGAGCGGGCGGTCTCATGCAAATTATGCCAGATACCGCAAAACTCGTGGCGCGCCAGATGGGTGAAACTTATAACCCTGCGGCATTAACCGATATGAACACCAATATTCGCTATGGCACCTTTTATTTGTCTATGATTCAGAGCCAGCTCAGTAATAGTCCTGTTTTAGCCACTGCTGGTTATAACGCAGGGCCAAACCGAGCACGTCGTTGGCAACCCGATGTACAACCTATTGCAGCAGATCAATACACTGAAACGATTCCACTCATTGAAACTCGCGATTATGTAAAACATGTGATGACCAACGCAACGCATTATGGGGTGTTGCTTGGACAAGGTGCACAATCCATTGAAAAACGTATGAATATTATTCCATTAAAGAATAATCCTTAATCATTTTAATTTTGTTGATGGGTCTGACTTGTTAATGATATTTTTTGAGTACACAGCAGTTTTAACCCGGTTCGCACTGTTGATATCGAGCAGTGTCGGGTTGGGTATGTTTACATCTCATGTTTTTGCAGCGCCGGTGCAGGGCTATGTGATGCTGGTACAAATGACACCTGCTGTGTGTCTATTGGATACTCAAAAGTCAAAAAAACGAAAATGTTTAGAAGGTTATTCTCTGAATATTGCGGGTTTATTCCCTGAAACATCAGAGTCAGAATGCAAAACGGCATCTTCTGCGGCTTTATCACCATTGCAAGCGAAAGTTGTGGCACGTGTCATGCCCGATGAAAATGCACGAGTTCAGCTTTGGTCTGCGATTGGCGGTTGTATCCCGATGAATGCCAGTCAATATTTTCGTACCATAATTAATTATGCTGAACGGCTCAAAGTCCCTGCTGAATTGACCAGCCCTGAAACACGTCCTATGCATATAGCGAATCTTCGCTTACGGTTTTTACGTTTGAATCCGACTTTGCCAGTCAATGCGATTAAATTTAATTGTTCAGTTTCACATGGAACGCCTATTTTGACCGAGGTGAAACTGTGCTACAAAAATAATGGTCAGTACAAACAATGTCCAGCGACAGTTGAAACGAATTGTCCTGTGTCATTCATAATAAAAGGTTCTTACTAAGCGTTTTTTTGCAATTTTATTCATATTTCCCATTATACTTTTGTTGAAATCCATTCTCTTTTACATGCAACTGCCAAAAGATTGGAGTACAATCTTTCGCGTTTATGATGATTAGATTAAATGGACTAACTATTTAATCGCATTGAATATCCTCTATTGGAGATAATTAGATGAAGCAAGCAGTTCGTGTTGCCGTTACTGGCGCTGCAGGTCAAATTGGTTACAGCCTATTATTCCGTATCGCAAGCGGCGAAATGTTAGGTAAAGATCAACCAGTTATTTTGCAATTGCTCGAAGTTCCTTTTGAGAAACCTCAAGCTGCGCTTAAAGGCGTAATGATGGAACTTGAAGACTGCGCATTCCCTCTTTTAGAAGGTATGATCGGTACTGATAATCCAGATGTTGCATTCAAAGATGCTGACTACTGCTTACTTGTAGGTTCTCGTCCACGTGGTCCTGGTATGGAACGTGCTGAGCTTTTACAAGAAAATGCTAAAATCTTTACTGTTCAAGGTAAATCAATTAACGACCACGCAAGCCGTGACGTTAAAGTTCTTGTTGTAGGTAACCCTGCGAACACGAATGCTTATATTGCTATGAAATCTGCTCCTGATTTAAACCCAGGTCAATTCACTGCTATGCTTCGTCTTGACCATAACCGTGCGCTTAGCCAAGTTGCGGCTAAAACGGGTAAAGCAGTTAAAGACATCAAAAATCTTACTGTTTGGGGTAACCATTCTCCAACGATGTATGCTGACTACCGTTTTGCAACAATCAACGGTGAAAGCGTTAAAGACATGATCAACGACCAAGAATGGAATGCAAACGTATTCCTTCCTACCGTTGGTAAGCGTGGCGCTGCAATCATTGAAGCACGTGGTCTTTCATCTGCTGCTTCTGCTGCGAATGCTGCAATCGACCATATGCGCGATTGGGCTCTTGGCACAAATGGCGAATGGGTAACAATGGGTATTCCTTCTGACGGTTCTTATGGTATTCCAGAAGGCGTTATGTACGGTGTTCCAGTGACTTGTGAAAATGGTCAATACACGCGTGTTGAAGGCTTAGAAATTGATGCTTTCAGCCGTGAACGTATGGACGTAACGCTTGAAGAGTTAGAAGGCGAACGTGCTGCGATTGCTCATTTGTTTAACTAATTGATTTCAGCTTAAGCTGATTTTGAATTAGAGAAAAAGCACTCCACTTAGGGGTGCTTTTTTATGCTTTAAAAATATGCATAGTTGTCAATAGAGATAAATTGTCACCTTGTGTTGAACAAAAAATAACATGCTGTGATGTAGTGACAACTGAACTTGCAGAGGCTTCGGTCTAACTTAGAAGAAAGTAAGCAAGATTTGAGGAGAACCCTATGTTTGATCAGCAGCCGACATTAGAACTTTTTTTTGAACAATTGGGACTCGACGCGAGTGCAGAAGCCATCGATCGGTTTATCGAAACACATCAATTGACCATGGATATACCGCTGCATAAAGCTCCATTTTGGACACCGTCACAGCATGATTTTATTATCAGTCATTGGAAAAAAGATGATGATTGGGCAATGGTGGTTGATATTTTAAATGAGCAATTACATGTCGAAAATCAGCTTTTAGGGTCATGCGAGCTGTGAATACAAATTGAAACAACAAACCTAGTTTTATGACTAGGTTTTTTTATCAATATCTTATAAGTTAATTGAATAATAAATGACAGATTAGTTGATAAGGAGGGCGAGATGCTCAATCAAAATACACCATCCTTAGCATTATTGTTTTCACAATTGGGGTTGGCGAATAGCCCAGCAGCGATTGAATTATATGTGCGCACCCATCAATTACCCGCACATCAAAATTTACACGATGCCTCTTTTTGGAATAAATCTCAGCGAGATTTTTTGATTAGTCATTTGGTGCAAGATGATGACTGGGCGATGTGGATTGATGAATTAAATCAGCAATTACACTTGGATGCCTATAAATTACAGGTGGTCTAGACCACTATAAATGTAAAACCTATTTTGCTTGTGTCTGGCTGTATAAGTGTTTTGTAAGCGTTCGTGATATTAAAAAAAGACATAAAAAAGCTCCTGATTTCAGGAGTTTTTTAATTTTTAAGCTTAATGCAATTTACTTTGAATCAGTTTCGTAAACCAAAATTCTTCGTGTAGGACTTTAAACGAAGGATGCTTCTGTAGTAACTCTAAATCAAACTCAGCTGTTTGACGGTATTTACCGAGCCAGTGACGTGTCAGTGCAGTTTCATTTCTAGAAATCGATGCATAGGCAAGGAAAAAGTAAATATCACTATGCTCATGTTGGCTCAGCGGTTTTAAAATTTGCTGGGTAATTAAAGCGAAATGCTGTTCCTTGGTAATTTCGAAATACAACATATAGGCTTTTGCGAGATGCAAGGACAGATTTAAATACAAAGACATCGGCATTTCTTCATGTTCAATCCGTGCTTGTTCTAGCAGCACCACGGCTTCTTGCAAAAAATGAATCTGTTCTTGACGCAAATTACTAAAAATCACCAGTTGTAAGCGTAAATCTGCACGTTCTAAAGCGAGGGCAGGTGTATTGTTTTCCAAATACAATTGGTCTGTCTCACCGATACGCTCGATAACTTGTTTTGTATTTTCAAACATTAGCCTATACCTCTTTGATGAATGCTCAGTATATCGGGGCAATCGCACGAATTTAAAGGCAAATCTCGCATCCTGTTTTGCTTATGATCAATACTTAGAATAAGTTTTGACCGCTACGTAACCAAGCGGTAATGGATAAACGTTGATGTTTGGCTTGAATCACTTCATGTAATAAATCACTTTGAAACAGCGCAATACGGTTTGGTTTAGGTTGAATGATATGCCATTGCTCATTTTTATCTTGTAGATGTAACTCGCCACCCCAGTCCTCTTGCCAATCTTCATGCAAATAATAAACCGTAGAAATGACTCGATCATTTTTCTTTTGTGGGTTGTCACGGTGCAAAGCATAATATTCTCCTGCGTTATAGCAGGCAAAATGTGCTTCGACTTCTTTTATACCCAAATAAAAATTTCGATTTAAATCTTGAGAGAGCGCTGTCAGGGTTTCGATATGTTGTTGTGCTATTTTTAATTCATCGTTAATCCAGAGAATATGGTCACTACGAATTTGACTGACCACCCCACTTTGAATCGCGGCATCACGGAAAAGCTTGAGGTTCGCTGTGCATTCTTTAACTAAAGCATGTACATAGTTTAAAGGGTAAGCATTGTCAATGACGGTAAAACCATGTTGATCTAAATCTCCAATAATTTGATCAACATTCCAAGACTTTGGGAGTTGAATTGCATCCATACACATATACTCAAAAATGATATAGAAAAGGCTGGCGTATTCTAGAGCAAGATATCCTGCGGAACGAAACATTTTTTCATGCTAAAATGTCTGTTGATTATAGGAATTAAAGAAACATGAATTACCGTCACCATTTCCATGCAGGCAACTTTGCCGATGTCATGAAGCATGTGTTATTACTGCAACTTTTAACACGTTTAAATGCCAAAGATAAACCTTATCGCTATATCGATACGCATGGTGGTGCGGGTAAATATGATTTATCGACCTCTGCAGCACAAAAATCAGGTGAGTTTTTAACGGGTATTCATCGCTTAGTAAAGCTGGATGATTCAATTACCCGTAATGCACCTGAAGCCGTTAAGCAATATCTTAAAATTGTTGAAGATATGCGTGCTGGTTCAGGTAAGGGGGCTTATCCTGGTTCACCATGGTTTGCGCTAGAAGGCATGCGTGATATTGATCAAGCCACTATTTTTGAAATGCAAAAAGAAGTTTTTCAAGAATTATATTTCAATATTCGTGACCGCCGTGCAGGCTTGCATGAACGTGATGCATATGAAGGCTTGTTAGGGGTTATTCCGCCAAAAGAAAAACGCGGTTTAGTCATGATTGATCCACCTTACGAATTAGAACGTAAAGATTTTCCGCAATTGGTCGAATTGTTGACGACTGCACACAAAAAATGGCCGACAGGTGTTTTTGCTGTATGGTATCCAATTAAAGATCGCGCCATGATTGATCGTTTTGAAAAGAAAATGATGAAAACAGGTATTCGTCGTCAATTGGTGTGTGAAATTTGTGTATGGCCAGATGATACGCCAGTCGGTTTAAACGGTTGTGCTTTACTGGTGATTAATCCACCTTGGAAATTCTCACAAGATGCTGATGAAGCATTGCAGTGGTTATTCCCGCATTTACGCATGAGTGAAAATGGCGGACATGCTGCTGTGCGTTGGTTGGTTGGCGAATAAGATAGACGTTTAAGAGAGATAGGTTACAGTTAGGATCGATAAGAATGACAAGTATAAATAAACCTGAAAGTGAATCTTCTGCCCGCGATGAACATGCATTTGATGGCATCACTTTTGAAGTGGAAGAAGAAGAGCATACCCAAGAGGGACAAAAGGTGAAACGTCGTGGAATCTATCTGTGGCCGAATCTCATTACCACGGCAGCGTTGCTGTCGGGCTTTTACTCCATTATCGCGAGTATGAATGGTGATTTTACCCATGCCATTTATGCCATCTTTCTTGCCGCATTACTCGACGGTTTGGATGGTCGTGTGGCTCGTGCAATTGGTGCACAAAGTGCTTTTGGCGAACAATATGACTCGTTGTCTGACTTACTGGCTTTTGGTGTGGCACCTGCTATTTTAATGTATAGCTGGAGTTTGCATGATTTAGGTCGTATTGGTTTGGCCTGTTGTTTTGTGTATACCGCTTGTGCTGCATTTCGTTTAGCGCGTTTTAATGTGCAAATAGGCGTGGTCGATAAACGCTACTTTATTGGCGTTGCCAGTCCGTTGGCTGCCATTTTAATGATTACCATGGTTTGGGTGGGGCGCGACTTCCCAGATATTTTTGATTTACGTGAACTCAGTGTACAAATTACCAATGCAGTACTGATTGTTGCCGTTGGTTTGTTAATGATTTCCAATATTAAATATTATTCATTTAAAACATTTGATCGTAAACGTGTGCCTTTTGCGGTGTTACCTATTGCGGTATTTATCTTTGCTGCAATGACTTATAATATTCCTGTAGGTATTTTAGTGATTTCTATTATCTACGCACTGTCTGGCTTTGTGACCACATTTATGGCCAGAAAAAATACCACAACATAAAAATGAGATAGCGATACTGAAAATAAAAAGGAGCATGATATGCAGTTGTTTCACGATTTATTGGATCAGTCTAAACAACTCAATCAAGCTCCATTTCAGGCGCAGTTGGCTTACCATGCGCAAAAAGGTCGGTATAAAACCATTCATCAAGGCTTGATTATTCCGAACCTTCCCGCACCCTTACATTATTTAAATTTTCTAAGCATTATTGGTCAGCCCAATGCTCCAATGCTTCGCAATGAAAGTGCGATTCACTCCACTGCTTTAGATACCGCGACCATTATTGCCAGTGTCAGCCCGCATATGGTTGGGCAATTGAACTCTTATTCAATTAAACAAGAATGTCATTTTAAAAAAGAATACTTTCAATTTGCAGATCGGGAAATGATTTCAGGGAATTTTCCTCATTTTCGTATTCAGCGCAAAGATAAAGAGTTGAGTTTTGATTTATCCATTACCACCAGCAATATTATTTCTTATTTTACCAAGTTACGTATGGGGCTGGCGGATCATTGGTCTTTATTGTGTCAATGTGAAGGCGAGATTATTTATAAAGAACAAAAAATGGCAATTCGGCAAATGGGTTGTTTTGAATATGCACGCTCAATTAACTTTTCATATTTGCCTTTGGCGTTTTTTACCTATCAAGTGATTAATCTGAAAAATAATCGCCAGTTGCTATTGGCGCAAGTTCGAGATTCTTTTAACGGTATTTTGCAGTCTCGTTTGTATTTACGCGATGGCAAGACCGGCATTGCGCAAATGTTTGATGAAAATGTGCGCTTTAAAGTACATCGTGTTTATCCAAAGGTGAAAACGCCGAATGGACAAATTATGTATCTGCCCCGTGAATTTGAATGGGGTTATGAGGGTAAAGATGGCACATGTATTTCTGTGCAAGCGCAAAGTCGTGGAGATTTTAAATTTGGTTTAGCTGCTGGTTATGTTGGGAGCTTTAAATATCAGCTTAAAATGAATCATCATGAAGAAATTGGCGAAAGTGGCTACTGTGAATATATCGATTGTCGCTCATTAACATGGCAAGAAAAAAATAAACAAGAAAAAATGCGTGATGAATTTGCCAATTCTGTACCTTTTGCATGCAAAAAATAAGAAAAAAGACTAATTTTGAGTGATAAACACTCATCCGATAAAGAAAGTTAAAGAAAGGGGTTGCATGAGAATTTTTTTCCCCTATAATGCGTATCCATCGGCGGTGATGTTAAATAAAACCTCTGGTAAATCAATGAGTTGGTTGGATTGTTAAGATTTCGAATGAGATTTTAAGATTAGATTTAAACTTGGGTTTGTCGGAAAAGAATTTAACAAAACCTGTTGACTTTCTCTGGAAAGAGAGTAGTATAGCCGACCTAGCTTGTTGATGACGAATCAGCAAGAAGATCATTAA